>JAGMBN010000112.1 GCA_023129655.1 bacterium
GATTCCTGCTAAAAATCTGCAGGAATGACCCCGAAGACGTTCGGGGCCTCACTCCGTTCGCAATGACGTAACTCAGTAAGGGCTCAAGATATTGATTTCCTACAATAGAATATTAATGCCTGATTTTGTTGGGGAAACTCCAGAGAGAGTTAAATCTTGACTTTATATAATGTTTTTTTATAATTGGCTCAGTATTTTGCCCCGTCGTCTAATGGTAGGACGGATGATTCTGGATCATCTAGTCGAGGTTCGAATCCTTGCGGGGCAGCTTTGGCCCCATCGTCTAGTGGACCAGGACACATGGTTCTCAACCATGTAACAGGGGTTCAATTCCCCTTGGGGCTACCAAGGTTACAAAGCTGAGGCATTACTGCTACTTCTCTAAAAACTTGCCTATTTTTCTGTATTTTTCGTATCTTTGATTACTAATTTCTTCAGGAGAAAGTTTAGCTAGTTCACTCAACGAGGTTTTTAATGTATTCTTAATATTCTCGGTTACTTCGGCTGGATTTCTGTGCGCTCCGCCAACTGGTTCTGGTATTATTGCGTCAATAACTTTAAATTTTTTCAAATCCGATGCTGTTATGCAAAGCGCTTCTGCAGCTTCAGGAGCTTTAGCTCTGTCTTTCCAAAGGATTGCGCCGCATGATTCAGGGGTACACACAAAGTAAACAGCATTCTCCAGCATAAAAACTTTATTTCCTAATCCAATCGCTAGTGCTCCTCCACTGCCGCCTTCTCCTGTAATTATAACGATAGTAGGTACTTGAAGATGAGCCATTTCTTTTAAGCTGCGCGCAATTGCCTCTGACTGTCCTCTTTCTTCTGCTTCAATACCTGGATATGCGCCTGGAGTGTCAACAAAAGAAATGATCGGAATGGAAAATTTTTCAGCTGTTTTCATCAACCTCAATATTTTTCTATAACCTTCAGGATAAGGCATACCAAAATTTCTGTAGAGATTTTCTTTTGTATTCCTGCCCCTCTGGTGACCAATCACCATAACTGTTTTATCTTGAAAACTAGCCAATCCTCCTATTATTGCCTGGTCATCAGCAAATGATCTATCACCATGAAGTTCAATAAAATTCTTCATAAGAGCATTAATATAGTCCAGAGTATATGGTCTGTCAGGATGACGGGCAATCTGCATTCTTTGCCATGCCGTAAGATTTTTATATACTCTTTTTTTGCTTTCAACGGCTTTTTTCTCAAGCACTTTTATCTCGTCTGAGAAATCTATATCTTCCGTAGAAGCAAAAGATTTTAACTCTTCTATTCTTTTCTCCAGCTCTATGATAGGTTTTTCAAATTCAAGACCGTTTACTGCCACTTTTTATCTCCTATTCTAAAATAAAATCCGAAATCCGAATATCGAAATTCTAAACAAATTCGAAATTTAAATTTCCAAAATTCCAAACATTGTTTTAATCATTTATATTTTGGTCATTGTGATATTGTTTCGGATTTCGTGCTTCGAATTTGGCCTTTCTTATGGTTATAGGTGTTCCAACGGGCACAAGGTCAAACAACTCTTCTACATCTTTGTTATACATTCTTACGCAGCCCTCTGTGGATTGTTTGCCGATACTCTCGGGATCTGTTGTTCCATGTATCCCATAGCCTTTTTCCGTTATTCCCATCCAGCGGCTGCCAAGAACATTCTTGGGACTATCCGCAGAAACAACAGCGCCTGCAGTATACCATGTTGGATTTTTTAATTTATTTACTATTTTAAAATTTCCCAGAGGTGTGCCGTTATGAGCTCCAGTAGCTACTGTATATATTTTTACAAATTTCCCATTATTTTTCAAAATAAGCTTATTAAACTTTGTATTTACTTCAATAGATAATCCAGCCCCGGAAGTTATTTTTAATCTCTTCTCAGGTCTTATCACAGTATCTTTCAACTTATTGCTTTTTATAATCAAATCAACAGTGGTATTAAATTGTTTTGCAATTGAACCGAGGCTGTCTCCAGCTTCTACTTTGTAAATCACGCTGTCTTTTGTGGGGATAGGGGAGAAGATAAGCTTTACGTTTATGTCTTCAATTTCTTTGCGCGCTGTGTTTTTTAATTCATCGCTATCTGACTTCAGAGTAACCATGTCAAGTAGAGAGAGAGCATTTAAGAGTTTGCCTTGCAGTTTATAAATACGAGCTTTGGCATACAGGGTATTATAAAAAATGTTACTGCTAGAGTATTCGTTTAATATCCTGTCATATAACGCCTCTGCTTTTTTAAGATCGTCTTTTGTCTGTGCTAATTCACCAAGTTCAAGCAATGCTTCGTCAATATATTCTGAATTTTTGAATTGATTGGTAATTCTGTTCAGAAGAGTCTCAGCTTTTTTTAAATTTCCAGTTTTTTTACTGCATATTGCAAGTCTGTAAACAAGTTCTGCCTGCTTTTCTCCAGACGTAAATTTGTATTTTTCCTTCAATAAGTCAGTATAGATAGTACTTGCTTTTTTAAACTCATCTTTATTGAAAAACATATCTGCCTTTTTATGCTGATCAGAAATGTCTTTTTGAAGGAATAGAGAATATGCCTGCCATCCAACATAAGCGGCAATTATCAGTATCATGGTAATCAATACGAATTTTATATTTTTTTTCTTCATGCCTATCTCCCTCTTTTATTAGATTCTTCTATTAAAGTCCAAGACCATCTCCGACACTGTTCTGTATCTTTTATTTGGATTTTTTTCTATTGACTTCATCACACAATTTTCAATATTTTTTGGTATATTGGAATCGTAATAAGAGACTAATCTTGGTCGTATATGTATATCAATGTGAGCTTTCATAATTGCGTTTTTATCATTAGCTTGATAAGGAGCCCTGCCAGTTAGCATTTCATATATCGTTATTCCATAGGAGTATATGTCTGTTCTCTTGTCCGTATGTCTTTTTCTTATCTGTTCAGGGGACATGTATGTAGGCGTGCCATCAATAAAGCGGTTACGTGAAAAGATCCTTAACCTGTTATAACGCGCCAGACCAAAGTCTATGATTTTCACTTTATTATTTTTCGAAACCAGAATGTTTTCAGGCTTTATGTCGTGATGAATTATATTGTTTTCATGAAGATAATTAAGCCCTCTTCCTATTTGCAAAATAATATCATTTCTTCTCCGAATTTCTTTTATTTTTTTATAAAGCAGCAGCTTTTTTAAATCTTCTCCGTTAACATATTCCATCACTGCATAAGGGATTCCTTTTTCCTTCCCAAAATCCATTATCTGAATTATATTTGGGTGATTTAGTTTTTTTAACATCTTAGCTTCCAGGATGAATCCTTTTACTGCTTTACGATTTGCGCTTGATGACTGAAGGACTTTAATTGCTACTATATTTTTTGTTTCCGGATCACTTGCTTTGTATATGTGAGCCATTCCCCCTGACCTGATAATGTCCTGAATTATATATTTACCAAATTTTTTGTGTATCATCAATAAATCCTAAATCAATTTAAGCTATCCCAGTATTTTCCCAGACTGCTTAACTCAATATCTATATTAAAGTTATCTTTAAGATTATAACTTAAATTAATGTTCTTTTGTATACAAATTCTGCTTACTAGGTCCAATATAAATTTTATATCGTTTTGCAGTATAGTGTTACCATGGAGAGTGATGTCAGAAGATATTAGGTTAAAGGAGAGATTTATTTTGTTCTGATCAACAATGTCAAACTTTATTTTGAGGTTTTCTACTTTTAGTAGATCAGGAGAGGTTGCTAGAGAAAATCCAAGGCTGCTGGAGTATTTATTCAATAGACGAAGCAATAGATTTTTTTTATTTTCCAGAGTAATATATCCATCAGTTTTGTCATTCAGCGTTGCCTGACCGTTTGGATTGGGGAAGTTTCTTTTTGCATATTCAACGAGATTTAG
>JAGMBN010000113.1 GCA_023129655.1 bacterium
ATGAAGATGTAATAAATGATGATCCCACTCTAAATCTGGATTCTCCAAAAACAGGTTTGTCTTTACCGGAAGTGCTTTCTCAGGATGAAGTGAAAGAACTCCTCAATTTGCCAGATAAGAGTAAACAAGAAGGGATAAAAGACAGCGCAATACTTGAGCTTCTTTATGCTACAGGCATGAGGGTATCAGAGCTTATCAATCTTCCTATTGATAATATAGATTTGCGCGAAGGGTATCTGAAGTGTATTGGCAAGGGCTCAAAGGAGCGCATTATACCTGTTGGCAGAAAAGCTCAAAAAGCTGTAAAAAAATATATAGATAGAGTAAGAATTAGATATGTTGCCAGAGGGAACAGCAATATGCTTTTCATAACCCGGCTTGGCAGAAGATATACAAGACAGGGTATATGGAAAATAGTGAAAAAATATGTCAGATTACTAGGAATGGATAGAAAAGTAACGGTTCACACATTAAGGCACTGTTTTGCTACACATCTTCTCTCTCATGGCGCAGATCTGAGGTCTGTTCAGGAAATGCTTGGGCATGTGGATATTTCCACTACTCAGATTTACACTCATATAGACAAAGCTCGTCTCAGAGAAGTTCATCAGAAGTTTCATCCGAGAGGGTAGGAAACTATAGAATCTGCTTTTATATTACCTTCTCATTACACAAAAGAGATTTTTTGCTTGTTGACGCAGGTGGAGGAGTAGCCATTGGTATTTTTTTGAACAATCAGTTGTATTCTGGTACAAGTGGAAGCGCTGGAGAATTTGGGCACACTACAATAGATATAAAATGGCCATTATGCATCTGCGGTAATTATGGATGTCTGGAATCAAGCTGGATTGTTCCAAGAGGCTGGAGAAATATTATTGATTTTAGGCTGGATATTTTAGGAACAAAAGGTAAAATAGAGATTGAAGGAGATAAGGAGGGTATCAGTATAACAACGGACAGCTATCAAACTCCATTTGTACTTGACCCTGTTACAGAAGAAGAACCTATAATTTTATAGATTGTATAGAGTTAAACACAAATCCTGTTCCATCTGGAGAGGAGGGGAAGATTGTTACAGAGATAATTGAGGAAATCGAGAGAACTCTAAATAATGTTTAGAACATTTGAATTTAGAATTTAAAATAAGAGGATATTTTAATGGATATGCAAAGTAATCAGATTAGAAAATCTTTTTTAGAATTCTTTAAGAACAATGGCCATACTATTCTTCCTAGCGCTTCATTGGTTCCTGCGCAGGATGAGACGCTACTCTTTACAAATGCAGGTATGAACCAGTTTAAGGATGTGTTTCTGGGGAAAGGCTCACGCAGTTATAAGCGCGCTGCGGATTCTCAGAAGTGCATAAGGGTCAGTGGAAAGCATAATGACCTGGAAGATGTTGGCCATGACAGTCATCATCACACTTTTTTTGAGATGCTTGGTAACTGGTCCTTTGGCGATTATTTCAAGAAAGAAGCAATTAGTCTAGCATGGGAACTGCTTACTGAAGTGTGGAGCCTGCCAAAGGAAAGGCTCTGGGCAACTGTATATAAGACGGATGAAGAATCCTTTGGTTATTGGAGAACTGAGACAGATATTGATGCCAGCCATATTCTACGCTTTGGGGAAAAAGAAAACTTCTGGGATATGGGAGAGACCGGTCCATGCGGACAGTGTTCAGAGATACACATTGATCTAACAAAAAATGGCTGTAATAAATCCTTAGTTAATGCTAATAATCCCGATGTCTTAGAGTTGTGGAACCTTGTGTTTATACAGTATAACCGCAAAAAGGATGGAACTATGGAAGAGTTACCTTCCAGACATGTGGATACAGGCATGGGGCTTGAGCGCATATCAAGAGTATTGCAAAACGTAAAATCAAACTATGACACAGACCTGTTTAAGCCTATTATTGAGGATGTATGTAAAATTTCAGACAAGCCATATAAAGGGGAATATCTGGTTCCGATACAGATAATTGTTGATCATATACGCGCTCTGGTGTTTGCAATAGCGGATGGAGTAATGCCCTCAAACGAGGGAAGAGGATATGTGCTCAGAAGGCTTATAAGAAGAGCCTCAAGAAGGGGAAATATGATTGGGCTTAATCAGCCGTTTTTATACAGGCTGGCTGGTTCCGTTGTAAATATTATGAAGGATGCATACCCTGAGCTGGAGACGCAAAAAGAGCATATAAGCCTTATACTTAAGAGCGAGGAAGAGCGTTTTCAAAGAACACTTCTGCAGGGAATAAATCTGTTTCAGGAAGTCGTTAAACATATTAAACGGGACAAGAAAAAACTCATCAGCGGAGAAAGCGCATTCAAATTATATGATACATTCGGTTTTCCTATTGATCTTACTTGCGAAATGGCAAGAGAACAGGGGCTTGAAGTAGATACAACGGTATTTGATAAAGAAATGAACAAACAAAGACAGAGAGGCGTTGATTCAAGGCGTGTTAAAACTTCAGATAAAGAAAATCTCTCTTTCAAAGAAACCACTGTATTTACCGGATATGATAAATATTCTGATAAGGCTCAAGTATTATATATTCTAAAACACGGCAAAAAAGTCAGTAAGGCAAAACAGCATGATGATATTGAGCTAATACTTAATAAAACATGTTTTTACGCTGAATCAGGAGGTCAGATTGGAGATACAGGCTCCATTTCTACAAAAGATTGCGACATACAGGTAAAAGATACTTATAAAATATCCAATACATTTATTCACAAAGCTAAAGTTTCTAAAGGCGTAATAAAAGTTGGTGATACTGTTACTGCGTCTATTGATATAACCAGGCGTATGAGAATTGCAAAGCATCACAGTTCAGCGCATCTTCTTCAACACGCGCTTCGTCAGGTTCTTGGCAAGCATATCCAGCAAGCCGGGTCATGGGTTGGAGAAAAGAGACTGCGATTTGATTTCAGCCATTTTAAAGCTATCAGTAATGACCAGCTTAATCGCATTGAAAAAATTGTAAACCAAAAGATTATGGAACTTGTTGAGGTAAAAACCTTTAATACCTCTATGAAAAAAGCTAGGGAGCTTGAAGCTATTGCCTTATTCAATGAGAAATATGGGGAGACTGTAAGGGTTGTCCGGATGGGCGATTTCAGCATGGAACTATGCGGAGGAACGCATGTAGGAAATACAGGAGAAATAGGATTGTTTAGAATAATCTCTGATAGTTCAATTGCTTCTGGTGTAAGAAGAATTGAGGCCTCATGTGGCGAATCCGCATATGATATTATGAAAGAAGAGCAAGAAATTCTTGTGGAAACTTCTCATTTTTTACGTGTGCCTGTATCTGAAATACCAGGGAAAATAGAAACACTTATAAAAAATCATAAAGAGCTTGAAAAACAAATCAAAAAATCTAAAAGCAAACAGGTAATGACAAATATAGATGATTTCATCAAGAAAGCCATTACAGTAGATAATGTAAAACTAATTTCTGTGTCTCTGAAGAATATGGGGCATGAGGCATTGAGAGACCTTGCAGACGCATTAAAGACAAAGCTGGGCTCAGCCGTAATAGCGCTTGGATCTGTAAAGGACAATAAAATATGCCTTGTAACAGCAGTAACTTCTGACCTTGTCCGTAAAGGCTTGCATGCAGGAAAGATCATTAGAGAAATTGCGCAAATTACAGGCGGCAGTGGCGGCGGCAGACCAGACATGGCGCAAGCAGGAGGGAAGGACATATCTAAGCTTGCTCAGGCTTTAAAACATGTCCCTGAAATAATAAAAAAATTCCTAATAGAGAGTAGGTAATTCATGACTAAAGAAGAGCTAAAACAAATTAAAGGAAATGAAAGACTTGATATTTTGGATAAAAAAGAGGTTGATAAGG
>JAGMBN010000114.1 GCA_023129655.1 bacterium
TGCCCCGAAAGCTTTCGGGGCAATCCAGAAATTAAAAGTAACAACAAATAGGGAACAACAAATGCGCTTGACATTAATAATAATTTTGTTGACAAATAAGAAATTATGTTGCATTATAGTAAAACCATGAAGGAAATTAATTTAATAACAATAGGTCTGCAGATCCGACGCATTAGAAAAGATAAAAATTTGAGCCTGCAGGAGATAGCAAATAGAACAGGCCTTTCGAAAAGCCTTTTATCTAAAGTAGAAAATTTTAGGACCATTCCGTCACTGCCGGTTTTGTTAAGGATATCAGATGTCCTGAATGTTGATATGGCTGAACTTGTTAAGGGAATAAATAAAAAACACAAGCAAGCTTATACTATTGTAAGGAAAAATGAGAGAAAAATAATTGAAAGAGAAAATGCCAGAGGCTTTACATATGAATCATTAATAATTACGGAAAATAAAAAAACTTCATTATTTGAATCCTTTATTTTAACCTTAAAAAAGGATTCAAAAAGAAAACTTGTTTCAACTGATGGAAACGAGTTCCTTTTTATATTAAAAGGGAAAATAGAATTTGAATATGGGAAAGAGAAAATACTTTTAAGAAAAGGGGATTCAATATTTTTTGACGGCAGAATTCCCCATGTACCTAGAAATATAGAGCAAGGTGAAGTAAAAATTCTGGTAATTTATTTGTTAAATTGAATATTAATAAAACCATGAAGTTAAATTCAAAAACAAGGACATTAAATTCTATCAAACATGAAGAACCTGACAGAGTGCCTATAGATTTCTGGTCTACAAAGGAAACAGATGCTAAGTTGTTGAAACATCTGAATCTGAAATCAAGAGAAGAACTTCTTGAATATTTTGATGTGGATTTTAGATATATTAAAGGTCCAGACTATATTGGCCCGGAACTTAAGAGATATGCTGATGGTTCAGAGGAGGATATCTGGGGCGTGCCAAGAAAAATAGAATATGCCGGGAATGGAGATAAGAGACAATCCTATAAAGCTGTGACACATCCTCCACTTGCCTTTGCGAATAATATCAAAGATGTCGAAAACTATGATCATTGGCCTTCAATGGACTGGCTTGATTTTTCTAAGATAAGCTCTCAATGTGACGAATGCCAGGATAAGGCGGTTCTCTTCATGGGTGATAGGCTAAACCGAATAGCTCAGTGGAAACCTGCTCAGTATTTAAGAGGAATGGAACAGGTAATGATGGATATGGTGATAAACGAGCCTGTATTTGAAGCAATAATTGAGAGAACAAGAGTATTTTACCAGACTTATCTTGAGAAAATCTTGCAGAAGGCTGAAGGGAAAATAGATATAATTGTAACAGGCGATGATTTTGGCACGCAGAATGGTCTAATGTGTTCTCCTGAAATGTGGAGAAAGTTCTTTAAAAAAGGATTTAAGGCGTTTATTGATATTGCAAAGAAATATGATGTGCCTGTTCTTCACCATACCTGTGGGTCAGTATATGATATAATTCCTGACATGATAGATTGTAGGCTCTCTATTTTAAACCCTTTACAACCTGGAACAAAAAATATGGAGCATCAAAAGTTAAAAAGAGAATTTGGAAATGACCTATGCTTTCATGGCTCAGTCAGCATACAAACAAATTTGCCTTTTGGCACACCTTCTGATGTTAAAAAAGAAGTTAAAGAGTGTGTAGAGAATCTTGCATCAAGAGGAGGATTTTTTATCTGCACAGCACACAATATTCAGGCAGATACACCGGTTGAAAATATACTAGCATTAATAGAAGCTTACCATGAATATGGAAAATATTAATTAAGCATAACATTCAGGATGATAATTTAGAATAAAAACGGCTAAACTATAACGAGACAAGGAGGAAGTATTCAATGAATGTCAAAAAAAAAGCTGGGCATTTACAGCGTAGATTGGAGTGTTTATCAGGGGTATTAAGTAATTACAAACGCGATCTTGCAGAACGGCTATCTAAGACTAAAGAGATTTTCAAAAAGAAGGTTTATGCAGTTGATATTCACACACACTCAACCTTCAGCGACGGACTAGGCACTGTGCAGGAAAATTATAAGGCTGCAATGAATTGCGGGTTAGATTTCCTTTTTGCTACTGATCATAACAGCCTTGGACAGAAGCGAATGGTCAAAAAATGGAGTAATGCTTCTTGGGGCCAGGAACCAGGTGCAGGCTCGCATCACATCGGCTTGCTTCATCCTAGAAAACTCTTTACTCCAAAAGCAAAGGATATTGTTACTAACTTTGAGAACGCAAAAAGCATAGCTCCTTTTGTATGGATCCCTCATCCTGTAGGCTATTATGATAATACATGGTATAGCGATGAATGGATTGAGACGCTTTGGACTTTAGGCAATTCATTTGCTATTGAAGTTATTAATGGCGCAGGCAAAATTGCCACTGCATATGATGTTTTTGACGAAAAGGCTGTCTCAGTATGGGATAAGTTGCTTTGCGATGGTAGAAGAGTTACAGCTCTTGGTGGCAGTGATGCTCATGGGTCTGATGAAATCGGCACTGTCTGGACAGGTGTTTATGCTGCAAAGTGCGAAGCAAAATCCATCATTAAAGCGCTTAATAATGGACATAGCTTTGCATCAGAGGCTCCGCTCCTCTGGTTAAGTTGCGGACAGCATATTATGGGAGATGAAATCTGCAGGAAAAGAGGAACAAAAATTAAAATCAATTTTGCTTGTTGTGATTCTTTGGGTTTACACTCTGTTCGTTTAATAAAGAATGGGGAAGTCATAAAAAACATAAAAGCAAAAGATGTTCCCATGATACTGGATAGTTATCAATATACAGTAGAGCAAAAAAGCTCTTATTTTAGGCTTGAGTGTACAGCCATAGACCAAAGACGCGCCTTTTCCAGCCCTATCTATATAAAATCGTCTATCTCATAAGTGATACTATTCCAAAAATTTTTAACTTTTGGCTTGATATGCGCTTGCTAAAACACTTGACAATATCATAACTGCAGCGTACAGTATAATGTACATGTACATATTTAACATAGGAGAATAATATGGAAGCAATATCATACACTGCTGCTAGAGAAAATTTAGCAAAAACAATGAGCCAGGTATGCGATAATCATGATCCTGTAATAATAACCAGGAAGAATAATCTTGCAGTAATTATGTTATCTCTTGAGGATTATGAAGCATTAAATGAAACTGCTTATTTATTGCAAAGCCCAAAGAATGCGACAAGACTATCAAAGTCAGTTGAAGAATTAGAATTTGGTCATGGTCAGGAAAAGGATTTAATTGAATGAAATTAATATTTTCCGAACATGCATGGGATGATTATCTGTATTGGCAACGAACAGATAAAAAGATTGCCAAAAGAATAAATGTGATAATTAAAGATATCAAAAGGAATAAATACGAAGGGATAGGGAAACCCGAACCCCTCAAGCACAATCTGTCCGGTTATTGGTCACGCAGGATAAATAGCGCTCATAGAATTGTTTATAAAATAGAAGGCAATAGCATATTTATCGCACAACTGCGATATCATTATTAAAATTTTGGGCAACAAGACGTTTCACTTTTTAGCCGTTTCCTATGATTTCTATTGCCAGCAAATTTCTTGCATGATATGTAAAAACATTATATAGTAATTTACTATTAATAGGAGATTTAAGTAATGTCAGCAAATTTAAAGGAATTTGAAGCCCAAGCCCTGAAATTGCCGTTAACGGATCGAGCTCTATTGGCTGAACACCTTATTAAGAGTCTTGACACCGTAAATGATGCAGAAAACGAGCGTTTATGGGTTAAGGAAGCTGAACGCCGTTATCATGAATACAAAAATGGTAATATCTCT
>JAGMBN010000115.1 GCA_023129655.1 bacterium
GATGAGTTTATATTCAACCCTATTCCTTTTAAACTTGAACTCAGCAAAAAATATATACAAAAAACCCAGCGGAAATTCCCAATCAGAATAAAGCTTGAATTTGTCCCTCTATATCTGGATCAGCAGTTTGATATAAATATCCCTGACAATTTTACAATTAAGGATAGACCTCAAGACATTACTGAAAAGAGTAAATTCGGTAAATATCTGGTTAAATTCACGTTCAATAAGAACACGCTGAAAGTAAAACAACACTTTGAACTTTTCCCTCAGGAAATCTCTGCCTCAGATTATCCAAAGTTTGTTGAATTCTGCCGCAGGATTGATGCTCTAGAAAAGAAAACTATTTCCCTTCAGCAAGCTTTGCCGCGCATTTAATGGCGGATATAAGACTCTGTGGGATAGCAGTACCTTTACCTGCTTGGTCAAAAGCTGTGCCATGATCCACTGAAGTACGGATTATGGGTAACCCCAGAGTTAAATTAACCCCTTTTACAGACTTCCACTTTTTCAATTTCTCATTCCAATTAAAACCAACTACTTTTAGCGGTATATGCCCTTGGTCATGATACATGGCGACAACCACATCATACTGTCCGCCTTTTGCCTTTGAAAATAGGGTGTCTGGCGGCACAGGACCATCAACATTCATTCCAAGTTGTTTTGCCTCTTTTATTGCCGGAATTATTTCCTTTTCTTCCTCGCAGCCAAACAATCCACTCTCGCCGGCATGTGGATTCAGTCCTGCAACTCCTATTTTAGGTTTTTTTACACCAAATTTCATCATAGCATTATAAGCGAGTCTAATTGTCTTAAGTATCCTATCCTTTTTTGCCATATCACATGCCTGCCTCAATGACACATGTGTGCTTACATGCACTATCTTCATATTGCCGTCTATAAGCATCATGGCATAGTTCCTTGTATTTGTAAGATCAGCATATATCTCTGTATGTCCCGAATAATGAAAGCCTGCAAGGTTTAAAGATTTTTTATTTATTGGACATGTTACAGTTGCTGAAACTTGTTTCCCAACTGATAATTCAATTGCTTTTTCTATGGCATCAAAGGCAGCTCTACCTGCTAAACCAGATACTTTGCCAAATACTATTGAATTTGGAATCACGTTTTGCAGATCAAACACATCAATACTGGCTCCTTGATAAAGAGCATCTGCAATCTTTTTTATAGACCTGATATTTATATTAAGTCCGCATATTTTTACAGCCTGCGTTAACACACCAGCATCTCCTATTACAATTGGTCTGCAAATACGAAATATCTGATTATTGCTTAACGCTTTTACTATTATTTCAGGACCAATCCCTGCAGGATCACCCATTGTTATACCTATTTTTGGCTTTAAATTTCGCATCGTTGATTCACAAAATTTATCTGAATATTCTTTATCTTTTGCTGAATGTTGCGAGCTTCTGTGATTTCTGTAACCAAGCTCACGCAACGAGCTCCAGCTTCTAATGCTTCAGCTATATTATGCTCTTTAATTCCTCCTATTGCAACAAAAGGAAGGTCAATGTTTTGAGACACATACCTTATGTAGTCAAGCCCTTCTGCCTGTATGGTATTCTTTTTGGTTTGAGTTGGATAAATTGGCCCGACGCCTATGTAATCTGCTCCTATTCTAAGGGCTTCTTTAGCTTGCTTTGGATTATGTGTAGAAAGTCCAATAAATTGGTCTGGTTTAATTAACTTACGGACCTTTTTTAGCGAAAGATCATCCTGCCCAATATGGACACCATCTGCTTCACAAAGAATAGCAAAATCAACATCGTCATTAATAATAAAAAGAGCATTGTATTCTCGAGTAATTTTCCTCAACCAACAGCATTCTTCATATCTAATTCTCTTTGCACGAAATTTTTCTCTATATTGAATAATTCTAATCCCTGCTTTAAGCATCTCCTGAACCACATATTTGTTCCCCCTTCCACAACTGGTTTCAAAACATGTGATTCCATAAATTTGTCCAGAGAATATGTCTTTTAAATTAGGTTTCATCTGAAAATGCCCTCTCTGTCATTGCGAACCGAAGGTGAAGCAATCTCGTCTTTTAAGATTGCCACGTCGTCCCGAAAGCCTTCGGGACTCCTCGCAATGACATTTTTATATTCTTTTGTGTCGACTTGTCGGCATGAATATTTCATCTAATCATATTAAATCATGAATAATATACATATCAAGCTTTTTTGCACCCTAGAATCGCTGTTGGAAATAAACCTGGTAAGAAAAAAATTGAAAAAACCTCGTTGACAAGCAGGAATGAGCATGATATGCTTCATAATTAAGCAAATATGAGCAGGAATAAGCATGTTTACGCATGAGAGACAGAAAAAGATAAAAGAAATTTTATATAGTAAAAAGAGCGTATCAGTTCCGGAACTGAGTGAGCAGCTTGACGTGTCGGAATCAACAATAAGAAGAGATCTGCATATATTGGAACAAAACAGGTTAATTTACAGAACACATGGCGGAGCCATTAATATAGACTTCGTGCGTTTTGAACCTTCTCTGTCGGAAAAGGAAGTTCAATTCAGGGAGGAAAAATCGCAAATAGCAAGGCGGGCGGTTCAAATGATACGAGAAGGCGATACAATTGCTCTGGATGGCGGTACTACCACTCTTGAGATAGCGAAAAATTTACCGAATATGGTAAATTTGACTGTTGTTACAAATTCAGTAAAGATAATTGCCGAGCTGGCAAATTTGCAGGATGTTAGTGTTGTTGTAACGGGTGGGAATCTGCGCAGAATGAACATGACGCTTATAGGTCCTATTTCAAACCGGACACTGAAAAAATTACATATTGATAAACTGTTTACAGGCACGATCGGCCTCACATACGAGGAAGGGCTTACAACAACAGATGTTATTGAGGCGGAAACAAAGAGGGCTATGATTAAAAAGGCAAAAGAGGTGATTGTTGTTGCGGATTATAGTAAAATCGGTAAACTGGCGTTTGCGAATGTAGCTTCTATAGATAGTATTGATAAATTAATTACAAACACGGGTATTTCTAAAAGCTTAGTAAAGAAACTTCAAAAGAAAGGAATAGAGATTATCACTGTATGAAAAAGGCTGTGCAGTTTGGCGCTGGAAATATTGGGAGAGGATTTATCGGACAACTTTTGTTTCAGTCCGGTTATGAGACAACGTTTATAGATGTGAATGATAAGGTTATATCAGCAATAAATTTGGAAGGCTCCTATACAATTAACATAGTTGGAGAAAATCCATCATCATTAAAGGTTCGGAATATAAGAGCAATAAATGCAAGAGATACCAAAGCAGCGGCTTCAGAACTTGTTTCTGCGGACATTGCTGTAACAGCTGTTGGTAATAGTGTTCTTGAAAAGATAGCGCCGCTTGTAGCAAACGGATTAGTGGAAAGAAAAAAGCAGAATATAGATAAGCCTCTCAATATTATAATATGCGAGAACCTTTTAGACGCCGGTCGGATTTTTAGAAAATATGTCATGGAATCTCTTGATAAGACTATGTGGGATTATGCGGAAAAGAATCTGGGGCTTGTGGAATCAGTGGTTAGTAGAATGGTTCCAGTTGTTCCTCGGGATATTTCAGAAAAAGACCCTCTTTATGTTGCTGTTGAGGAGTATTGTACGCTTCCTGTTGACAAAAAAGGGTTTATTGGAGAAATACCTGATATAAACGGGATGGTTCCTTACGAGGATATAGCCGCTTATGAAGAAAGAAAGATTTATACGCATAATGCGGGGCATTCCATATGCGCCTATCTGGGTTATCAAAAGGGATATGAATTTATATGGGAAGCATTGGAAGATAAAGA
>JAGMBN010000116.1 GCA_023129655.1 bacterium
CTATCCATATTTCCGACAGGTTTTCCCATGACAATAACCTGACATCCCACATCTGATGATGGCTTGAGTAATACCGGATTCATATCAACTGATGGCTCTATGCCACAAGCTTCTGCCTGAACAACCTGGGCTCTTCCCATCTCTTCACCATTTTTGGTTACAAAGGAATTCAAAGCCATATTCTGCGACTTGAACGGCGCTACTTTATAACCGTCAGCCGCAAATATTCTGCACAGCGCAGCAGTAATTACACTTTTGCCCACATAAGAACCAGTCCCCTGAATCATTATTGTCTTTGCTTGCATTATTGACTCACAGAAATCTCTTGGCTGTCATTACTACAAGAGCTATTATTGGACCAGAGTAGCTAAGTAAATTTTTATTTTTGATCAAATTTTTTCTTTCGCAATTACACGAGGTTTACTGTTCTTGGAATAAACAAGTGCTTAAATATCGTTCACCTGTATCAGGGAAGATTACAACGATAAGTTTGCCTTTGTTTTCTTTTCTTTTACCTATTTCTATCGCTGCCCAGGCTGCTGCTCCGGAGGAAATACCCACAAATATGCCTTCTTTTTTTGCTAACCTTCTTGCGGTCTTAGCAGCATCTTCATTGCTTACCTGAATTGTCTCATCCACTAAATCCATTCTTAAAACTTCAGGTACAAACCCTGCGCCAATGCCTTGGATTTTATTTGGAGAATCCAAAGGTTCAACAGCAATTGCTTTAAATTCGGGCTTTCTTTTCTTAATTACCTCAGCTATACCGGTAATGGTTCCTCCAGTGCCCACACCTGCAATCAGAATATCTATCTTCCCATCGGTATCTCTCCAAATTTCTTCAGCTGTAGTCTTGCGGTGAATCTCCGGATTAGCCGGATTTTTAAATTGCTGCGGCATAAAGGAATTTGGCGTCTTCTTTAGTAATTCTTCGGCTCCATTAATTGCTCCTGCCATTCCTTTTGCTCCCGGCGTTAGAACAAGTTGGGCTCCAAAAACCTTTAAGAGCTTTCTTCGCTCCAAACTCATCGTATCAGGCATAGTTAAAATCAGGCGATAACCTTTTGCAGCGCAGACAAAGGCTAGGGCAACTCCTGTATTGCCGCTTGTCGGCTCAATAATTGTGGTATCTCTTTTAATAAACCCCTTGATCTCCCCATCCTCAATCATGGAGATACCAATTCTGTCTTTTATACTGGATAACGGATTAAAGGATTCAAGCTTTGCCACAACAGTTGCATATGTATCTTGTGCAATCTTATTTAATTTTACCAGAGGTGTATTTCCTATTAGTCCTGTTACATCATTTGCTATCTTTGACATTACTGCGTCTCCTCCTCAATTTCTTTAATTGCGTTAGTGAACAAGTTATAAATTTTCTTGTATTTTTTCTTAAGCAGTTGCTTTGTTTGAAGGTCAGATTGAATATGAGACAGACTTACTCCTCTTCGCATCAAGCCTTTTTCAGTAAGTGATAATCTAAACCAGATCCATCCAATGAGACGTTTCATGTCGAGATGTTTCACATCTTTCTTACAAAAGAAGAATTCAATCTTATAACCTCCAACTTGTGTTTTTCTGTTTCCTTTGCCTCTCAATTCTTCTGTGCCTTCATAGTTTGTAAATTCGTAAGATAAACGTCCTTCATATATGTCTGATAGTTCTTTTTTAATTTTTGGCCATAAGTTAACAGGGAAATAATCATCAAAGCTTTGCTTAAATCTGCGTTGATCTATGGGTTTTGCTCTGTATTCACCCTCTTTAGTAAAAAAGTCTGTGTCAATAGAGGACGGAAGGGTATTTAGTATATTATAGAAAAGGCTTTGTATGTTTTGAGGGGAGTGCCAGTCCCGAAAGAATTCGGGACAGTCATCTGATATATTAATTTTTTTCATCAGTATTTTTATAAGATTTGACCGTGTTATAAGATTTATAATAGTCCTGATTGTATGAATAGGTTCTCTTATCATAAAATCAAGCGTAAATGTCCCTCCGTTACTTGCTTCTCCCATTAGAATTACTTCTATGTCTTCTTTTGAAAGTATCTCTCCTCCTCCAGCAACAGCAGCTTCTCCTGTGTCTGTTCTCTTCAATACAATGTTAAAAAGACTGCATATCTGCTCCATAAGTGATGAGGAAGCGTCATTAACTACAATCCCATATTTTTTGTTCGGTCCCTTACGGGGTTTATCTGCAATGTCAAGAATAGATGCAAGCACATCCAGTGCAAATATCTTTTGAACACCGGGAACGAAAGGGTCTCCATTTTTGTCTATTAGAACTATGTTTTTTCTGTCTCCATCAGTATCAAAAACAAAGAACGCAATAATCTTTTTCCCAGACGTTTTCGTTCTGCTAAGCGCTTCTTGAGCCTGTTTTGTAGCCTCAGGAGTTGGAGCAAGCTGATGATTCATATCTTTGCGATATCCTGAATTTATCTGAGTGATGTTGAATCCCCATGATTCCAGGTATTCCTTGTCTCTTCTCGCTCCGCCATTTGGGTCAAGCCCAATCCATAGATTCATACGAGATATTTTTGATTTAATATTATCTTTTATACGCTTAGCTTCTTGAGTATCTTTAGATCCGGTTATAATAGAGTCGCAAAGTTCAGAGTAAATTCTCTCAGATTCCTCTCCCAAAACAGATATATTTCTAAAGATCCCCTCAATTCTCTGAGAGGACACATCGTTGAGTCCAATTATGATGTCTCTTATTACAGCTGGGTTAGTCAACTCGGATTCGTATTTTTCAATAAATGATTGCGCAAGTCCGCTTGGTAATATCCTTCCGTCAGAGAGCCCGAGCTTTAAGCCATTATATCCAACAGGATTATGACTTGCGCTTATGTATAAGAATCCGTCAGCAGTTTCTCTGGAATACGCGGTAATTCTTGTAACAGATGAGACAAATATATATTTCACGTCTACATTACACCGGATGAGGGTTCTTATTGAGATATCTGCAATAGCAGGGCCAGTAGGACGTGTATCTATGCCAACGACTATAACAGGTTTTTTCTTAGAGGATTTGTTTTTAACAAGATCAGCAAAATTCTTTGTTATGATTCCAATATATACTTTAGCAGCATCTGTTATGCTTGTGGATGCGCCATCAAAGAAATCAGGTTTGTCATCTCCATTTGTCGTATCAAATACCTGACGTATGCCTGATATTGAAGCAATTCCAAATTCTTTGCGTTTTCTTATATTGGATATAAGTAGGGGCACAGCGCGCTGTGCCCCTACGGGAAATGGCAATACGTTCGGATTTCCTATCTCTAAACTGGTTTTTTTGTCTAACATATTTCAATTATATCAAATCTTATTTAATAGTATAGGAATTTTCTTTTTACACAACTTTATGGTAAAATTTAAATATCCAATGAAATCCAAAATCCAAAAATTTAATCTGGGAACGGGCGAACATCCCCCTGATTTCGTCTGCGACGAAACCATCCCCCTTCGAAGGGGGATTAAGGGGGATGTTTGCCCTGATTATCATATACACACCAGAATGTGCGGTCATGCAGAAGGCGAGATGGAAGAATATGTCAGGGAAGCTATTAAAAAAGGGCTGGGAGAGATAGGATTTAATGAGCATTTCCCGATTCTGCATCTTAAGGATAAGAAGTTTGCAAGAAGGCTTGCTATGTCCATTGACGA
>JAGMBN010000117.1 GCA_023129655.1 bacterium
ATGTCATAGCTGCTAAAGCTGTTGCGTTCAAGGAAGCTATGGCAGAAGGATTTAATGACTATCAGAAACAGATCGTAAAAAACGCCAGAGCACTTGCTTCAGAACTGAATAAAAGAGGATTTAGACTTGTTTCCGGGGGAACAGATACTCACCTTATACTACTGGACTTAACCAATAAAGGGATTACAGGCAAGGACGCAGAGAAGGCTTTAGATGCTGCAGGAATAACAGTAAATAAAAACGCTATTCCATTTGATAAGCAAAGCCCATTTATTACGAGTGGAATAAGAATAGGAACTCCTGCTGTGACTACAAGAGTCATGAAAAAGCCTGAGATGAAACTCATCGCAGAAATGATAACAAAGGCGCTTACGAATATTAATGATACAGATAATCTTAAACAGACCTTATTAATGGTGACTAGTCTCTGTAATCAATTCCCTTTGTATGCCAACAAACTCTAATGGGATTTACTTTTGAGATATTTCTCTATGTATTCAGGTCTTATTCTTTGCGTTTTTCAAATTCATCTGAAAACTTGAAGTATATTTCCTGACTTCCGCAGCAGAAAAGCTCTCAATGTCTGAACTGACAGAGAGGTTGTAGAAGGGCAAGAATTGAACTTCCGTTTTATTGAACTTTATTTTTTCTCTGAGGGATAAGTTTATTACCCAAGCTTGTTTGGGTTCATATTTTAGAATAAAGTTCCTTAAAGAGCTCTCAATCTTTGCTTTTTTGAATTCTTTAAATTTAACCTCTACCGGAACAATAACTTCCCCAACATTAATTATAAAATCTACTTCTGCTTTATCTTTCGTACGCCAGAAATGAATTTCTCCTGCAATAAAACGGAGTTTATCTCTAAGAAGATTTAGAACAAAATTTTGAAAAACAAATCCAAGCTCGGATGGAATAGCCAGATTCCCAAAACGTCCCAGAGTATAGTTTCTCAGTCCCAAATCATAGAAATAAACAACTGGTGACTTTGTGATTTCTTTTCTGATATTTCTAAAAAAAGGAGTTATTTTTTGAATAACAAAAGTCTTTCTAGCATACCAGAGATAATTTTTTAAAGTCTTTATAGAAATTCCAAGAGTAGAAGAAAGCTCGGAATGATTAACTAACCTTCCAATTTGGCTGGCTAAAACTTTAATCAGAGAACTAAAAGCCTCCATTTTTTCTACCTTTAATAAAAATGCTATGTCTTTTTCTAATAAACTGTGGTAAATATCGTCTATAATTACCCTTTTTTCTTTTAGTTCTGTCTCCAGAATCAAGCGTGGATAACCTCCAAAGTTTAAATATTCAATGAGAAATTCTTTAGTTTTATCTTTTTCTATACAGAAGAAATCAGGAAGTTTGTCTTTGTAGCGATAGTTTGTTTTAAAATTGACAAATTCATCAAAAGATACAGTATCTAACTGAAAAATTCTTTTCCGTCCAATCAGAGATTCGTGAATCTTTTCTTTTAGCTCTATGCTTCCTGAGCCGGAAACAATAAACTTGTATGGCAGGTTTAAATCATATAGTCCCTTAAGAAAAAGCCCTGCATTTTCTTTGCGCTGAATTTCATCAATAAAAACATATCCTTTTTCTTCTCCTATTTCTAACCTCATTTTATTAATCAGGCTTCTCTGGGAGACGAAAAACTGCTTGTCTTCTTCAAAATCAAGGCTTAGAAATAATGTGCTCTCTCCTCGTTTATCCAAATAATCTTTAAGCAAGAGCATTACGGTCGTTTTTCCTGCCTGACGTGGACCGATAATAAGGCTTATTTCTTTTTGAGAAAGGTGTTCTTTTAAGTTATCCAGTATCTTTCTTTGAATCATATTCCCATTTTAGCACGAGAATTTTGGAAGTCAAGTTTTTAAATTATCGGCAATTTGAAGATATTTCTCTATATATTCAGGTCTAATTCTCTTTAATTCTGATTTTGGCAGCATTGAAAGAAGATCCCATCCCAGATCAAGTGTTTGGTCTATGGTTCTATTTTCGTCGTATCCCTGGCCTACATAGCGTTTTTCAAACTCGTCTGAAAATTTAAAGTATATTTTATCTATATCACTCAAAGCAGACTCCCCAAGAATAATTGCAAGTTCCTGTGCTTCTTTACCTGTTGCATAAGCAGCAAAAAGCTGATTAAAAACATCGGCATGGTCTTCTCTGGTTTTCCCTTTGCCGATTCCTTTATCTTTCAATCTTGAGAGTGATGGAAGAACGTCAATTGGAGGGGATGTTCCCTTTTTGTGAAGATTTCTGCTCAGTATGATTTGCCCCTCTGTAATGTAACCTGTTAAATCCGGTATGGGATGTGTTTTATCATCGTCAGGCATGGTCAGAATAGGAATCTGAGTAATAGATCCTTTTTTATCTTTAATTCTGCCTGCTCTTTCATAGATTGAAGCAAGATCAGTATACATATAACCCGGATATCCTCTTCTGCCGGGAACTTCCTTTCTGGCTGCGGATACAGAACGCAATGCTTCGCAGTAATTGGTCATGTCTGTTAATATGACCAATACATGCATGCCTTTCTCAAATGCCAGATATTCTGCTGCTGTTAGTGCAACACGCGGAGTAGCAATTCTCTCAATAGCAGGGTCATCAGCAAGGTTTATGAATAGGACTGTTCGTTCTATAGCTCCTGTTCTTCTGAAATCCGAAATAAAGTAATCCGCTTCTTCAAAGGTTATGCCAATAGCAGCAAACACAACAGCAAATTTTTCCTCTTTACCAATAACCCTTGCCTGTCTTGCAACCTGAGCAGCAACCTGGGAATGCGGAAGCCCGGAACCGGAAAAAATAGGCAGTTTCTGTCCCCTGACCAGAGTGTTCAGACCATCTATTGCAGATATCCCGGTTTGAATAAATTCAGATGGATAATCACGCGCATATGGATTAATAGGATTGCCGTTTATATCCAGATATTTCTCAGGAATTATTTCCGGCCCATCATCTATTGGTTTGCCCAGCCCGTCAAAGACCCTGCCCATCAAATCCTCTGAAACAGGAAGCTCTATTCCTTTGCCCAAAAATTTCACTCTTGTCTTAGCTATATCTATTCCGCTTGTGCCCTCAAATACCTGAATAAGAGCTTTGTCTTTAGAAATTTCCAGAACCTTTCCTTGTCTTATCTCTCCATTGGGTAATGCAATTTCTATCAGTTCATCATATTTCACCCCTTTGATATCCTCTACAAGAATAAGGGGCCCGACTATCTCTTTAACAGTTAAATATTCTTTCTGCATCTTCTATTCCTATTATGTAAATATTTACTCAATCTTGTCATTTAGCTTCTTTGTTTCCAACTTTCAAATTTACCTACTGGTGCCCGACGCTGAAAGGTGGCCGGGAACAGTCAGCGTAGAATGATTTATTAGATTGTTTTTATTATATATTGAGAACATATCAGGCTGGACACTTTCAATTCTGATTTTTGCTGCACTAAAATATTCTTTTTTTATCTCAATACCTATAAACCTTCTATCCATCCGTAAAGAAGCAACTCCTGTAGAACCTACTCCCATAAATGGATCAAGAACAATATCTCCTT
>JAGMBN010000118.1 GCA_023129655.1 bacterium
TGATACATCATTCGTTGCATCATCTATGTATCCCATCAAAACCAACTTGGGACATCTTCCTTCCAGCCAGTCATGATGTGATCCATCCATCTGTACCATTTCTCCAAAACATTGCTTTCTTTCTCGCCATTGACGATGCTCTTTGTGACCACGGTGTACTTTCCATTCTCCTTCTGCTATGAGCCACTTACGTAACGTTTCATCACTTAGCTTAATTTTATCTATTTCCAAAAGTTTTTCGCTCGCAAGTAGCGGTCCAAATCCCTTGTATTTCTCTCTGTAGAGATTTATGATCCCGGCTCTTATCTTCTTAGATATCGCCACATTTGATGGCTTCCCTCGTAACTTATGCGCGATCCCTTTATCTCCTTCTCTCCGAACTATTTTTACTATTCTTCTTATCTGTCTGCCGCTCAAATTTAAAACAGCCTTTGCCTCTATCTGCTTTAATTCTCTATCCAGTATCTTGTGAATTACATGCAGACGCTTTAATTCCCTTTGACTTGCCATGATTATGTCCCTTTCTGCCATAATGCCCTCCTCTTAAAGCGGGTATTATAGCTTCCTTAAAAGCGGACATTTCTACTTTGGCTAATTAGGACATTATCATTTTGGTGTTACAGAGAGAGTGTGTTGGAGTGTGTTGGAGTTTGGCTTGTGTGGGCTTGTGCTGACACTTGTTGACAACATATACTTGCTTATGTAGAATTAGGCTAATGAATATGGAGGTGTAAATGGCTTGGTTTGGCAAGAGGAAATATACTGTACTTCCTGCTACAAAGAAAAGAGATATTCCTGATGGCTTATGGACAAAATGTCCTGGATGTGGGGAAATTATCTATAATAAGAATCTGAATAAAAATCTTAGTGTATGTCCAAAATGCGAGTTTCATAATAGAATAACAGTTAGAGAGAGAATTACCCAATTAATAGACAGGAATACTTTTATTGAATACGATAAGAACATGCAATCGCTTGATCCATTAAATTTTAAGTCTTACAAAAATTATAAAGATAAGATAGCGCAGGAGCAGAAGAAAACAGGTTTAAAAGAAGCAGCTGTGTACGGGGAAGGAGATATTGGGGATTTTCATGTATCCATTGCGCTTACAGATTATAGATTTATTATGGGAAGTATGGGGTCTGTTGTTGGAGAAAAGGTTACAAGAGCTGTGGAACTCGCAATGGATAAAAAAATTCCCTTTATAAGTGTATCAGGCTCAGGAGGAGGCGCAAGAATGTATGAGGGAATATTTTCTCTTATGCAGATGGCAAAGACAAGCGCAGCTGTATCTCGCTTAAGTGATAAAAAAATTCCATTTATCTCAGTAATAACTGATCCTACAGGAGGAGGAGTTTCGGCAAGTTTTGCATTTCAGGCAGATGTGATAATTGCGGAACCGCGCGCTTTAATAACATTTGCCGGCCCCAGAGTAATAGAACAGACAATTCATCAAAAGCTTCCAGAAGGTTTCCAAAAGGCAGAGTTCCTTCTTGAACATGGTATGATTGATATGATTGTTGATCGTAGGGAGTTGAAGAAGAAACTTGTAGATCTTATTAGGCATTTTGATTCTTGCAGGAAGTAAATGTCCTATATCAATACATTAAACTACCTGAATAGTCTTCAATACTTTGGTATAAAGTTTGGGTTAAATAATATAAAGGTTCTACTTGATCTGCTTGGAAATCCGCATAATAAGTTTAAGGCTGTACATATCGCAGGAACTAATGGCAAGGGCTCAGTTGCTGCATTTACAGGTTCAATAGCGGCTTTATCAGGGTATAAGGTTGGAGTTTATACATCGCCCCACCTTGTTGATTTCAGAGAAAGAATTGCTGTAAAAACACAGTCCGTCAGGCAATCTGAAATCACAGAAAAATTTATTCCCAAGACAAGAGTAATATCAATCGTTTCTGATATAAAGAGAGCTGTCAAGCATATGAGGAATACTCTTGACATGGATCATCCAACTTATTTTGAGATTATTACTGCTTTAGCCTTTAAGTATTTTGCTGATGAGAACATAGATATTTTGATATGTGAGACTGGCATGGGCGGGAGATTGGACGCAACAAATGTATGTAATTCGATTATATCAGTAATAACTAATGTTGAGCTTGAACACACAGATGTGCTTGGTAATAGAACTACAGATATAGCTTATGAAAAAGCGTGCATAATAAAAAAACCAAATGTGGTAATAAGCGGCAGCAGAAAACGGAAGGTGCTAGATATAATTAGCAACATGGTAAAAGAGAAAAAAGCAAGATTAGTTGACATAAACTCTGAGTACAAATGGGGAAAAACAAGTTTTGATATTAATAGGCAAACATTCTGGATTAAAGGACATAGTTATTCATATAATGATTTAGAAATCAGTCTGCTCGGAGAGCATCAGATAACTAACGCTGTACTGGCTGTTGCAGTAGCAGAGAAGCTTCGATTATTTGATTTTAAAGTCCACGAGAATGCTATTAAAACAGGTCTTAGCAGCACAATCTGGCAGGGCAGATTTCAGGTATTAAGAAAAAATCCTTTACTGGTTTGTGATGGAGCGCATAATCCCAGCAGCGCAAGAGTTCTGAAGAGAACTATTTCTGAAATAGAGTATGATAGATTAATATTTATAGTTGGGATATTGAAAGAGAAAAATTATAGGAATATTCTAAGAATACTTCTTTCAGAGGATTCAACTGCAATTTTTACTAATATCACAGGTACTGACCGTGCCTTAAATCCTGAAATTCTTCTCAAGGAAGCAAGAAAATTTAGTAATAATATTATTATCCTAAAAAATAATATATCTTTATCCTTAGAATATGCATTCCAGAAAGCAAACAAAAATGACTTGATTTGTGTTACTGGGTCATTGTATCTTGTTGGAGAACTATTGAAAGGAATAAAAAATTCTAAATACATATTTAATTTGACAAATTAAATATGTATGGATTTTTATTAAAAAATGGGAGAGAACAAGAAATGAGATCATATAGAAAAGAACTGGTTTTTCAAACACCACACAGGCGAGATTATATAAACATTACACCTGAAGTGGAAAAAGCGCTCAAGGAAAGCGGAATAAAGGATGGGCTGTGCCTTGTTAATGCTATGCACATAACAGCCAGTGTATATATCAACGATAATGAACAAGGACTGATTCATGATTATGACAAATGGCTTGAGAAACTTGCGCCTCATGAACCGGTTTCTCAGTACGAACATAATGGCTTTGAGGATAATGCGGACGCTCACATGAAGCGTCAGGTAATGGGACGTGAGGTTGTTGTTGCAGTTACAGATGGAAAGCTTGATTTTGGTCCATGGGAGCAGATATTCTACGGGGAATTTGACGGCAAACGAGGGAAGCGAGTTTTAGTAAAGATTATAGGGG
>JAGMBN010000119.1 GCA_023129655.1 bacterium
TTAATCTATCTGCCAGCTTCTTTGCTATATCCACTCTTTTCTCAAGATTCTCGGGCATTCCTGAGTCATCCATAGTAAGAGCCACTACCTTGGTATTATATTCTTTAACCAGTGGCAAAATGTTATCAATTCTATTCTTTTCTCCTGTTATGGAATTAACAATAGGAACTCCGTTCTTATTTCTTTTAAGCGCAGCTTCAATAGCCTTAGGATTGGCACTATCAATACATAATGGTTTATCCGTAACTTCCTGCACAATGTCCATAAGCCATTCCAGGTCTCCTATCTCTGCTGATACACTGGTTCCCGCATTAACGTCTATATAATCAGCACCCGCCTTATCCTGCATTCTGACTTGCTCCTGAATATATGCCTTATCCCTCTCGCTAACAGCCTTATGAATATGCTTTCTGCTTGTATTAATCCTTTCACCAATAATTTCCATCTATATTGTCTCCTTTTTTTAATTGAAAAATTATATCATCAACGCACGTGTCCAGCAATATTTTTTCTGGATAACGTCAAGGATGAGCGACGGCGGTACGCCGTTCGATCGATCGCTTGGTTAGATAGTTGGTTGAGTTTCTTTACGAATCACGACTGTCCCTGCAATAAAATCATGTAATGCTCTCTTTTTTTTGTTAAATAATAATACAATTAATTCACTCCAAAACCATATCTGCCTTAAAATTTCTATCGTCTTATAATAACTGGGCAATAGAGTTTTATAATATTTGCGAAAAACTTGAAATGTGTAACTCCCCCAAGTAATATTGCTTTTAGACAATGTATAAATAATAATAAAATCAATAAGCAATATAAACATTAAATCTACAATGCTTCTAAGTATGGCCTCACGCCACAGTACATTGCTTCCATTTAATTTAACAATTTTTATTTTTACAGCTAATTTCCCTGGTGAGCCACCCCAAAATTTTACAAAAATTATCTGAAATATTATATATGCAAATAAACCAAAAATAGTTGTAGCTATATACCCATGTAAAGATTTATGAGCAAACCTAGAGCTTATAAAAAAAATAGGGCTCATAATAATTGCATCAACTATTAATGCACAAAATCGTTTCCAAAAACCTGCGTATTTCATTTTTTGATCCTCCTATCTAACATTAATATATGGAATCCACGTTTTTCTCAGCATAAAGCATGGTAAATTTTTATTCATTCGTGAATCTATTTTTCCCTTTCAATTTTTTCTCAATATTATTAAATACTTCACTTTGTGTCTTAACTTTTCCACTTTTAATATCTTTTTCTCCTTGAGATATCAATTTTAATAATCCTTGAATATTATTCATTTGACATCTACTGCATTTCTTATAGCTCTTATATGTTCGGGCGTTGTCCCACAGCAACCTCCTATGATATTTACTCCGGCATTTATGAGCTCAGAAACTTTTTTTGCCATATCTTGCGGTGTTTCTCTGAAACAAGTCTTTCCATCTATTAATTCAGGTACACCGGCGTTAGCATGAACAAGAATTGGTTTAGAAGAATACTTTTTCATCTCTCTGACAATATCCACCATAGGCCCAATACCATTACCGCAATTTGTTCCTATAATATCCACCCCTTCTTTCTCCAGTCCTAATACAGCCTCTTTTATCCCAACGCCCATCATTGTTTTATACCCCTGCATTCCTTTATCAAATGTCATTGTACCAATAACAGGAACAGCTGTGTTTTCCTTTACAACCTTTACAGCAATAGAAATTTCTTCAAGAGAAGTCATGGTCTCTATACATATTGCGTCTGCTCCACCTTGTATTTGAGCAAGGATCTGTTCCCTAAACACATCATACATCTCACCTTCTGTCACAGTTCCCAGTGGCTGCATAAATTTTCCTGTTGGACCAATGGAGGCTGCAACAATTCCTCTGTATTGTACAGTAGCTTTCTTAGCCAAGGCAACACCTGCTTTGTTGAATTCGGTAACCTTTGCTTCCAAATCAAACTTTGCAAGTTTGAATCTTGACCCACCGAATGTGTTTGTTAGCACTATATCACTTCCAGCTTTTAAGTAAGCTTCTGCAATTGCCTTGACTTCTCTTGGATGAGTTATATTCCACTCCTCAGGGCATCCCCCTGCTTTCAGCCCTTTATCCTGAAGCATGGTACCCATAGCGCCATCAGACACCAAAATTTCGCCTTTTTTAAGACGGTCAAGCAGTAAACTCATTTTAACCCCATTATGGAATATATCTTCTTCATATCGACACTCTTTCTTACTAATAAAGCCAATTTATCATACTCCTGTTCCTTATCAAACAAATTATTTAATCCTCTTTCTGGTAACTGCTTGGATTTTCTTATATTTCCCAAAAATGCTCCTCGAAAATTATCATTGTCAAAAATCCCATGAATATATGTCCCCCATACTCTCCTATCACGACTTTTTGTCCCATCTTTTATGTTAACTCTTCTGCCGGATCTCTTGAATATCTCAAAAATTGGTTTTGCCGTATTACCAAATCGCGTCTGCCCCATATGTATCTCATAACCATGTATTATTCCTGATGAGAAAAGTTTATCATGTGCTCTCATTTGGCAGGTCTGTTTTCTTTTCTTTATTGTTGTGGTGATATTCAACAAACCTATTCCTTTTATGCTTGTTTTTCTGGTTTCAATATGATCTGGATCAATAATTTCTTTACCAAGCATTTGATAACCGCCGCATATACCAATTATAGAAACTCCATTTCTGCTGCATTCCTTTATTTTTGATACAAAACCGCTCTTTCTCAGAACCGCCAGATCATCTATTGTGTTTTTACTGCCGGGAATTATAATAACATCCGCATGTCTAAGTTCATCAGCCTGCCTAACATACTCAAGTTTCACACCGTGTTCCTTCTCCAGCATATCAAAGTCTGTAAAATTGGAAATGTGCGGTAAATAAATAACCTTTATCTTTATGCTATCTTTATCTTCTGCAGGAGAGCTACTTTTGTAAGGATCAATACATACAGAATCTTCCTCCTGAATCTTTATATCAGTAAAATACGGAATCACACCAAGAACAGGTTTCTGCGTTCTTTTTTCTAAAAATGTCATTGCAGACTCCAAGAGACTTTCGTCTCCCCGAAACTTGTTTATTAAAAATCCCTTAACACGTTTTTTCTCATTATCTGACAGAAGCTCTAAGGTGCCGACAAGCCACGCAAAAACTCCGCCCAGATTTATATCTCCGACAAGGATTACAGGCGCATCTATTTTTTCAGCAATACTCATATTAACAATATCATTCTTTCGCAGATTAATCTCTGCAGGAGAACCTGCTCCTTCTATTACAACTATGTCATTTTTCTCTGCAAG
>JAGMBN010000012.1 GCA_023129655.1 bacterium
TTTAAATTTCCATATGCTTCATCGTTGATCATCATAGCAGGAGCAACTCCGCAAATCCCAAGACAGCTTGTTCCCTCTAATGTAAAAAGACCATCATCAGTTGTTTCCCCAGCCTTAACGCCTAACTTTGATTCTATCGCTTCAAAAATAGTTTGCGCGCCTAGAATATGGCATGGAGGGCTTTCGCAAACTCTGATCACATATTTACCGCGCGGCGTGAAGCTGAACATGGTGTAAAAAGAAGCGGTTCCCTTAATCTCAGATACAGGGATATTCATTTCTTTGCTTAATTCACAGATGTCCTCTTTGCGAATATAGTTGTTTGGATTTTGATTTTGAATATAATGCAAAATCTGCAATAAATTCTCTTTTTTATTTCCATATTTTTCAACAATTTCTTTTGTTATCATATATCTTCCTCTTCTTTTTTATATTCACAACGCAGACACCTATCAGCTTCTTTGCAGGCAGTCTCTCTGTTCCATGTTTTTTCAACTTCAGTAAAAGATTTTCTCTCTTTTAAGGGAATTAGAATATTTTTTGCTCTATTATGACTAACAGGTTCTTCCTCCGGGTCAAAGTCAACTTCAATTGGATCCATAATATTCCATGGATATTCTTCTCTGCCGCCTGTTAAATATTTATCAATAGCCTCTGCTGCTCTCTGCGCCTCTCCAATTGCCTCCACTACTGTGGAAGGACCAGTCTTTACATCACCACCAGCAAACATATCTTTCTTCAACCCTTTATCAAATAAAGTTCCCAGAGATGGTTTCTGCCCGATAGCCAAAATTAACAGATCAATCTTCTTAGCAAAAGAAGATGCTTCTATCTCAACAGGTTTTCGTCTGCCTGATTTATCAAATTCGCTAAGTCTCATCTTTACAAATTCAACTTCCAGCTTATTATTAATTGACTTTACTGATTTGATATTTTGAAGAAGCTGTATTTTTATTCCTTCATTTTCCGCCTCCTTAATTTCCTCTATCTCAGCAGGCATTTCTTCTCTGGTTCTGCGGTATACTATTGTCACATCTGCTCCAAGCCGTTTTGCTGTTCTTGCAGCGTCAATTGCCGTATTGCCGCCGCCAATAACTACCACTTCCTTTCCTACGCTTACTTTTTCTTCGTTATTTACCTTATATAAGAAATCCAATCCAGCCATAACTTTCTCATTATCTATCCCTTCAATGCTCGGCATAATAGAATCCCATGCCCCTGAAGCAATATAAAAAGCCTTGAACTCCTTTTCTCTAAGTTCGTCAATGCTGATATCCCTGCCGACATTCGTATTAGTTCTTATTTTTACCCCGTATTCACATAAAGCCTGAATTTCTTTCTCCACAATATTATTAGGAAGTCTATAAGAAGGAATAGCGTATGTAAGCATTCCTCCTGCTTTGGGCTCAGATTCAAAAACAGTAACATCATAACCCAGCATAGTTAAAAAATAGGCATTGGACAGACCCGATGGTCCTGAACCGATCACAGCTATCTTTATCCCGTTAGGATTCTGCTTTTCAGGAAAACATTCCGGATAATCTTCTTCTGCGATAAAACGCTTTACAGAACGAATGCTTACCGCTGAATCAATATCGTTCCTTCTGCATTTAGCTTCACACTGGTGAGGACATACACGACCGCAGACTGCAGGGAACGGATTAGTTTTCAAATGAACCTTTAAAGCTTGTTTTAAGTTACCCTCTTTCGTATAGGCAAGATAAGCGGGTACATTTACTGAAGCAGGACAGACATTGGAGCAGGGAGCATATACCAATTTTGAACACACTCCTGCGCGGCATTTTTTATCACGGATATGTTCAATATATTCTTCTCTGAAATACTTTAAAGTTGCAATGATCGGATTCGGCGCAGTCTGCCCTAATCCGCAAAGCGAGGTTTGCTTTATTTGGAAGGATAATTCTTCAAGAATATCTAAATCATCCATTCTGCCTTTTCCATTGCAGATATCGGTAAGAATGTCCAGCATAATCCGTGTTCCCTGACGGCATGGAGTACACTTTCCGCACGATTCTTCCTGAATGAACTCCATGAAATAGCGCGCCAGATCAACCATGCAGGTGTCATCATCCATTACAATCAAACCGCCTGAACCCATAATAGCGCCGAGTTCCTGTAATGATTCATAATCAACAGGTACATTTAGGTGCTGAACGGGAATGCATCCGCCGGAAGGGCCTCCAATCTGCACTGCTTTTAATTTTTTATTATTTGGAATACCTCCTCCGATATCATAGATAATTGTTCCCAACGGCATTCCAATAGGTATCTCAATGAGACCTGTATTATTTATATCTCCTGCCAGAGCAAAAACCTTTGTCCCTCTGCTTTTTTCGGTCCCGACAGAAGCAAAATCATCAGCCCCATGTAAAATTATATAAGATATATTGGCAAAAGTTTCCACATTGTTCAAAACTGTTGGACAATCAAACAGGCCCTTTTGCGCTGGAAAAGGAGGTTTTGGACGCGGTTCTCCTCTCATACCTTCTATGGAACGCATAAGCGCAGTTTCCTCTCCGCATACAAAAGCGCCGGCGCCCATCCTGATCTCTATGTCAAAATTAAAACCTGTTCCGAAAATGTTTTCTCCGAGAAGCTCGTTTTTCTTTGCCTGTTCAATAGCAAGCGATAATCTTTCTACTGCCAAAGGATATTCTGCTCGGACATACACATATCCCTGATCTGCGCCAATAGCATAACCGCATATCATCATTGCTTCCATGACACTATGAGGATCTCCTTCTAGAATACTTCTGTCCATGAAAGCGCCCGGGTCGCCCTCATCAGCGTTACATACCACATACTTCTGTTTTCCTCCGGACGCAGCAGTGAGCTCCCACTTTAAACCGGTTGGAAATCCTGCTCCTCCCCGTCCTCTAAGCCCTGATCCCTTAATTTCTTCAATCACTTTACAGGGAGTCATTTCCGTCAGCGCTTTTCCCAGAGCCATATATCCGTCGGAAGCAATATATTCCTCAATATCAAGCGGATTGATGATCCCGCAATTCCTGAGAGCTGTTTTTTTCTGAAGCTTGAAGAAATCAATATCATTGAACATTCCCACCATTTCTTCAGTCTTTGGCTTTTTGTAGAAAAGACGTTTAACAACTCTTCCCTTTAGCAAATGTTCTTGAACAATTTCCTCCGCATCTTCCGGTTTAACCTTCTGGTAAAATACTCCGTCAGGATAAACAATCATAATCGGACCTAACTCACAGGTTCCCATGCATCCGGTAGTAATAACGTCAACTTCATTTTGAATGCCAGCTTCGTTTATTGCTTTATCCATCGCTTCCTTAACGCTTTCAGCCCCTGAAGAAATACAGGCGCCTCCATAACAAAGAAGAATATGTGTTCTCAGATTATACATAATGATATTTTTTACCTTATTTATATTGTTCTACTATTGCGTCTAATTTTTGAGCAGACATCCGGCCATGGATATCTTTGCCAATCATAATGACCGGAGCTAATCCGCAGGCTCCTAAACATCTTTGCGCTCCAAGAGAAAACCTTCTGTCTTCCGTAGTTTCGCCGATCTTAATGCCAAGTTTTTTCTCAAGTGCTTCTAATATTTTCTTTGCGCCTCTGACATAACAAGCTGTTCCCAAACACACGGTGATAGTATGTCTTCCAGCAGGAAAAAGCTTAAAATAGGAATAAAAAGTAACCACTCCCACAACTATACTTATCGCAATATCCATTTCCCTTGCTACGAAACTCCGCGTTTCGGAAGAAAGATATCCAAATATCGTCTGAGCCTTATGAAGCACAGGAATTAAATAGCCTTTTTTATCTCTATTCTCATCAATGAACTCTTTGAGCTGATCATACTTCTGTTCATCAGTAAGTTCCTTTTCTTTACAAAGACATTCCATAATTATTTTCCCTTAGAAAAAAGATATCTTTCTACAATCCGACCATTTAAAATATGCTTCTTAAAAATTTCTTCTGCAGCTTTTGAATCAACTTTCCCATATGCTACCGGTTCCTTATCTTCTATATAAATTTGGATCATAGGTTCCTGTTCGCAAAAACCGGCGCAGCCGGAAGTCGTGATTACAACATCGTCCCTATCACTTTTTCCAATAAGATCCGACAGTGTGTTCATCGTTTGCCTTGCTCCAGCAGCAATACCACAGGTTGCCATGCAAACGACAATTCTAACTTTGTGTTTCCCCGACCGCATCTGAAGATTCTTTTTTACCTTATACCTTATCTGCCTTAGCTCTTCCAAGTTTTTCATAGCTCTCCTTTATGTAAGATTAAAATTCACCGAATTGTGTGTTAATACCAATTTTTTTAAGCTCTTTGTCAATAGATTGATAAACGAAATCCTGTATTTCTTTATGCTGTATATCAGCACAATCCATAACATCTCTGATTTCTTTTGTATTAAGAACTGGTTCGTTTTGGCTTTTTTCTTTCTTTATTAAAACCTCAAAATCAACATCCGGCCAGGAACGCATGGCATCAACAAAAACCTTTGCCAAATCACCGAATGGTTTGGCATCAATATGAGATATATCTGTCTCAAATTCAAGAAATGTTCCATTGCCTTCTAATCTGGAAATCCTGAGAAATCCATTTGTATTTTCTGCTGTTTTCTTTAAAAGCGAAAGTCCTAACCCAACCTTTCGTTCCTTTCTGGAAGTTACAAAAGGATCAGTCACGTCTTCATTCTTAATGCCTCTGCCATTATCCTTTATCCTGCAAGAAAATCGTTTATTACGCAGCCCCAATATAACTTTAACTTCCGTTGCCTCGGACGTCACTGAATTCTCCAGAATGTCAAATATATGATCTGCTAAATCTTTCATTGTTTATTTTTCTCAAAAAAATCTTTTAGAGATGTAAAATCTCTAATTTCTTCATTGATGTCTTCCATGAAAAAAAGCCCTATGTCATCAATAGCATGACTATCAGAACCAGCTATTACAGGAAATCCCTCCCAAGCGTCCGCTAAATGAAAACTTTCTTTCTCCCATTTAAATTTGGAGATTTCCACTGCGTCAAAATTTGCTTCCGGATCTAAAAACCCCAATTGGCTGAGCATGCTGAACCTATCTTTATCAATATGCGCAGGAACCGCCAGACCCCCAAGATCGTGAATAAAATCAACAAGATTGTCCAATCCAATATTCAGAGCCGTTTGTCTTAATTTGTTATCAATCTCAACGATCTCTCCATTTAGATCGTAACTCACCTGATGCCCAAAAATTTCCGGATTATTACTTGCTTTTGGCAAACAACTATCAAGCTTCTTTTCTAATTTTAATAAACTTTCTGCATCCGGGAAATATGCCAGAAGATGCACTTCTTCTCTGGTTGTCAGCTCAACACCTGGAATAACCGCAATCGGGTCTTTTTTACTTAACTGACAGGCTGCAATTGAATGCTGAACAGCGTTATGGTCAGTTATGGAAATAACATTTAAATTTCTTTTAGAAGCCATATCCAAAATCATCCTCGGTGACATTTCATCCGCGCAGCAAGCTGAAAGCGCAGAATGAATATGCAAATCAATCCTCCAGCATGCCATATATTTCCCCACAAACCGTAAAGGAATCCTTTTTCGTCCTTAGTAAATTAATCTTTTCTTCTTTGGCTTTCTTAATTACTTCAGGTTCAACCGCTACATCGTTTGTAAATATTATTGCCCGAATATCCTTAATAAGAGCAACTGCGATACTGTTTTTATGAGCCTGTATAGTGACCCAAATACAGTTTGGAGCAGCATGCGCCATAACATCAGACATTAAATCGCTGCAATATCCTGTCTCAATTTCACAGTCAGAACATAGAGCAACTTTTTCTAACTTGCATTTATCAATAATCTCAGATAGCTTCATTTTTTTCTCCTAAATTAATTTTCGCTTTTAAGGTTGTTCCCGCCTTTAAAGAAGATTCAATCTCTAAATTATCAGCACAACGTTTTATATTAGGAAGGCCCATGCCAGCGCCAAAACCTAATGCCCTTATCTTTTCTGATGCTGTGGTAAACCCTGGTTTTAGTGCCAGTTTAACATCAGCAATCCCTGGCCCTTTATCATAAGCGCAAACTACAATATTATTATCATCTACTTCTATAGTGATATTTCCTCCTAATGAATGAATACAAATATTCATCTCAGCTTCATAGCAGACTATAGCAATTCTGCGAATAATATCTTTACTGATCCCAAGGTTTTGAAAGTACTTCTTGGTTATGCTTGCCGCTCCACCGGCGTTATCAAAATCATCTCCTTTAACTTCAAACCTAAGTGATTTTTGGGCAATTTTTCTCATTAAATTTTCAGAAACCTGTGTGTTTTTTGCTTCTTTCTGTTCAACTTCCTCAGCAATTGATTGAACTACAACCAGCAATCTATTCAAAATATCACTGAGAGTTATTATGCCCACAATTTTTCGGCTATTTGAAGATTCCGTAACAGGAAGCCTTCCCACCTTAGATTTTTCTAACCTGTTAATTGCAGAAATCACTGAAAAATTCTTGGGGATAGTGATTACATTTCTGGTCATATAATCACTAATTTTATTATCCACATAATTCTTATCAAAAGCTGTAATGATATCGTCAATACTTACAATGCCTATAAGATTTTTTTTAGCATCAATTATAGGAACTCCTGAAATTTTCTTCTCCTTGAGCGCTAATTGAATTTCTCTGAAAGTGGCATTTTCATTAAAGAATAGCAGGTTTTTTGACATTGCTTCCTTGATCTTGATCTCATATATCAATTCATTAGCCAGTGTTAATTTTTCTTTGGAATGATTATAAATATTCATTAATTCTCCCGCATGAATCAAACATTGATTTGTCGGTCATCATAAGAGGGATATTATGAGATTTCGCTAGTCCGATTGCCTCCTGAGGGGGAAGTTTTCCTCTTACAAAGACAATAGCAACCGCGCCTGTTATCTCAGCTGTTCGGACAACTTGTTGAGAAGTCAGGCCTGTTAAAAGCAAATAGTTTTCCTTTTCATAAGCCAGAACGTCGCTTAAAAGATCACTTGCTGCAAAATCCAAAATTTCCTTCCCAAGACAATTTTCACAGCACAATATTTCAGCTTCTAAAATGCGGACAATATCCCTGATTTTCATAACAATTTCCTTTTTGACAAATAATAGGACAACATTTCAAGTTTTTCGCACAAAGCAACATTAACTACTGTTGTTCTTGAGGGGACTTTAAGTTCTATCGGCGCAAAGTTCAATATGCCTTTAATGCCTCCTTTAATTAATTTATTTGCAGCGGACTGCGCTGCAGAGGAAGGGATTGTAATAATTCCTACACGAATATTCTTCTTTTTAATTTCTATGCTGATATTCCTCTCATCCATTATTTTTAATCCATTTTTTATTTTTCCGACTTTTTCGCGATCATTATCAAAAATAGACTCTATTATAAAACCACGCTCCTTAAATCCCTGATATGATAATAATGCCTGCCCTAAATTACCAACACCTATCAAAGCTACAGGAATTTTTTTGTGCAAGCCCATTATTTTTGTAATCGTCCTGTGAAGTATTGATACATGGTATCCCATTCCAGGTGTCCCGAATTGTCCAAAATACACAAGGTCTTTTCTAACCTGAGCAGAGTTGAGTCCGGCTCTTTCCGCAAGTTCACGAGAAGAGACAGTCGTAAAACCAGCATCCATTATTCCCTTTAGGATCCGCTTATATATGGATAATCTTTCTACTGATTTCTTTGGAATTTTGTAGTTTTCCATCTTATTCCTTGTGATAAATTTCACAAATCCTGTGAATATTATCACTAATTAAATTTGCTGTCAATACAGTTAGCGAATTTTGTTAATTTCTGTATTTATACTATAATACAATAAATGAAATCACATAGAATATTTCTACTGGTTTTTGTTTTAATAGTTTTTGCTTCTTTTGATAATATAGTGGCTGAAGACTGGAAAATCTATAAATCCGATCACTTCTCAGTATATTATGAAGATAACTTGGGTTTTGCTCAACGTGTTGGGTATAAAGCAGAGGAATACTATAAGAAAATAGACAGAAATGTAGAATTTACCAGATTTGGGAAATTCTGGACTTTTGATAAAAGATGCAAGATATACATATATGCAAATAAGAAGAAGTACCTAGAAAACAACGACATCCCATTATGGTCAGCAGGCTTTGCTAATTATAAGAAAAAAGAAATAGTTAGCTACAAAGAATCAGTAAATTTTTTAACTTCTCTTTTGCCTCATGAAATGACTCATCTTATTTTAGCAGATTTTATAGGAAACAATATTCCTCTGTGGTTCAATGAAGGGCTGGCTGTGAACATGGAACTAACCAGCAAGTTAAGATATGCAAATGCAATAAAGCAAGAATTAAAAAAAGGCAAGAGTCTTTCCATCCATGAAGTGTTTGATAAAACTAATTATCCTGAAGATAATGAAAAAGTCCTGCTTTTCTACAGCATATCCTATTCTCTTGTAGATTTTTTGAGGAGCAAAGGTCAGTATAGATTTACTAATCTTTGCAGAGCTTTGCGTGACGGAAAGAGTTTTGAAGACGCGCTTAGAACAAGTTATCAATTTGACTTTGAAAATCTAGCACGTCTTGATAAGAAGTGGCAGGAGCATATAAGAGAATAGAATTGAACTCACTTCTCGCACTTCCAGACAATATCGTAGTTCTTTTTTGCTTTTCTTTCATCATCAGGCTTGGCTGCTCTCTTAGGTCTTGCTGTTCCTCCATCATCCTTCATATTAGGTCCAAGGCTGTAAAGCACAAACCCATCTTTTGATTTGCGATAAACAAGATTTTTTTCTGTAAATGGATCAGATGGAATTTCTTCCAAAATATCAGGAACAAGTTTAGCTAACGACTCTGGATACGTCCCATATTTTGCCTTATAAATCTTGAGACCAAGCCCTATTCTGCATACCTGAATTTGTGCTTCGTAAATTGACATCAGTTCTCTGATTCTAGTTAGTGCTGGAAGAAGCATTTTGGTAAATATGCAGTAGCTAGGAATGCCTGTTTTTAGTTTAAGTTCTGGATTCTTGCCTGCAATTACACTTTCAGAATATGGTATGTCATATAGCTCTTTCATCTCAGAGAGGAAAGTCAAATAGCAGACAAAATCTTTTTTGAGAATTGGCCTAAAGGGAAAGGTGGGTATTAGGTAAAATAATTTGGGGAATGTTTCACCACCAGAACTAAAAAGAGCTTTCCAGTCTTTTGTAGAATATTTCCTGTTAAGTAGCTTGTTAAATTCTATTCCTCCGAAAATAACTCTTTCTGCATCCATGCACTTCTTGAATGGTTCAGTCCCAGAGTGTTTTTCTAATTCCAAAACAATGTACTTCATCTTTTCCTGAGAGATACTGTATTTATCTGATAATGGCTCTATGCAGTTTATCATAATCATATCACATGCTATTCTTACAAGCTGGGAGATTAAAGTAGTTTCATTTTTTAGATGATTGGATATCCTCAATCCCACAAGAATTGTTTCAGAAGCTTTATCTGGATTTCCTGAGTGAGCTTCAATCAACGCCTTTGCGCATAATAATCTTGCCAAAGTTCTTATTCTTGATAGATGGGGAAGGAGCACACTAGCTCCATTTTCATACTTCAAATTAAAATTACATTCAGGTCGTTTGGAAGCCTGTTCAAGAAGAGCGTAAATGTATTGCATATCAGAAGAATTAACCAGCTTAGAGATTTCTCGTCTTTGTTTTTCTGTCCATTTAGAAATGTCTGAAAAAGATTTAACATCTTCAATGGCACAAATCATCCTATTTATTTTGCCTTTATCTTCATTTGGAATATAAGGCTTTCCTCCTTCTCCAGATGTCATAAGCATAAACACTTTATTATAGAGCACAGCCGCATTCTCATTATCAGGCACTGGAGCAGGTCTAATCTCTGCAATTGTTATTGGCTCGCCTTTTGCCTTTAGTTCTGCGAGTTTGGCGCGAAGTTCTCTCCCCCATACAATGTTCAGAACAGTATGAACAATAATACTCAGTATCAACAATCCGCCTATAACAATTCCCGTCCACTTCAGTATTTTTTTTAATATTCTCATGACAACCCTCCATTTGTTAAGTTTAATTCTTTCATTATCTGTTTTTGTTGTTCAAAAATGTTTGTTTGCATTTCATGATCCTGTTCTTTTGGAATTAATTTTGCTAATAATCTGTAGTTTTTATATTCAAGTCCTAACTCAGCATACAGACTTTCTATATCCTTATTATTTTCTTCAATATGTTTTACGACTGTAATCGTGCCGTTAAGCAGATTATCAGTTAAAGAACTATCAATTTTTGCGCTGATAACACCTGCAATTAAAACCAATACGAGAGCATAAGCATAGCCTTTAGCGAACAAGCTTAAGCTGAATCCAAAAGAAAGTTTTTTCTTGCTGACCCATGCTGATTTTGATTGAAGGAGAACTTTATCTCTTAACTCCCCTTTAGGTTCCTTGATTTTAAAATTTGAAAGATATCTTTCCATATCGTTATATTCCATCTAAAAATTCTCTCTCCGTCATTTTTTCACATCTAACTCATCCCCTAGCCCCTTCTCTTGACAGAGAAGGGGAACATTCCCTCTCTTCTCAAGAGAGGGTCAGGGTGAGTTAATTTGTTTTTTAGCTTTTCTATTCCATAGCGGTAGCGACTTGCTGCTGTATTCTGAGAAATTTTTAAAGCTCTTGAAATTTCTTCAAATGTCATGTCCTGAAAAATCTTCATGCTTATTACTTCGCTTTGCTTGTAAGGCAGGCTTTCCAATGATTTGGATATTCCCTTTATTTCTTCCGCATCAACTTTATCTTTATGTTCTTCTTTTACACAAAGAATATTTTCGTATTTGGATATATCTTCATGATGCTTGGGCTGTTTTCTAAAATAATCCATGGCTTCATTTCGCGCCATTGCGAAGATATATCCTGTTATGTTATTTACTCCTGCTATTCTATCCCTCTTTTCTGCGATTTTTACAAATACGTTCTGCATCACATCCTCTGCCTTTTCTTCTGAACATAGTATGGTAAGTAAATATCCATATAATTTTCTTCCAAGACAGTCATAGATAATTTCAAGCGCTTTCGAGTCATCATCTTTTATGAGCTTCCTTATTTCTTTCTCAATACTATCAGATGTCATACTTTTTTTGTCTTTCATATATAGAGACGAAAATATCCGAAGAATTTGTCTAAAAAAATTACAGAGTTTTTTATTCACCAGAGACTATGGGAGCAGTTTTAATAAATTCTTAAATTCGGCAAATTTTACTTCCATCATTTCTTTTTTCGACCATCGTTCAATCTCGCCTAAATTTATTTTCTGATCTCTTGCAACAAGTATTGCCTGCTCCAATGACTGAGTATCATTCCAATGGTAATATGCTGACAGTCTGTCCTTTATGCATTCTGTTGGTGAAATAATCTTAAGGCTTAGTGCGCCTGACTTCAGTTCCGATATCTCCTTTATCGGTTCGCCTCCTACGGCCAGCGGACCAGGAGGAAACTCAATAAAATAATTAGTATCTTTATGATAAAAACTCTGAGCTTTTTCAAAAAAACCAAGTTTTGCTAATACATCCCCTACATTTACCTTGTCTCTGAAATATTGAATAATAAAATCCAAGTCATAAGACAGATATTTATTATTAGAATATATTGAAACACACGCGCCGCCTGTTAAAACTGCTTCTATTCCGTTTTTACAAAGAAAGTCTGAAATATAAAAAGCTAATTCCTTCAAGGACATATCTCTGACGTTCTTATTTTTCATAATGGTTTTCCTGTTCTTCTTGGTCTGAGTCGCGGAGTATAAAACTTCCTCTTTTCGTCATCTGGAACAAAAATCAGAGCTTTTTTTAATAATTCTTCCATCTCTTTTTTAAATGGATATCTCGGGTTAATTCCAAAAAGCCGGACTTTCCCTTTTGTCTTACTGTATAAAATACCGCCTATTTCAAGATTTAACAATTGACTCTGAACAGTGTTGAGATTAAAATTAAAAGCTCTTGCAATTTCTCTTGCGTAAGACTCAACATGAGTAAATATAAAAAGCAGTATTTTTTCTTTTTTCCCAGATCCTAGTAGAGGTTTTAACATTTTAAGACTCCTTTTCAACCTACTGATAAAATAGGTCATATGACCATGTTCATTGGTCATTATACGAATTTATTTCTTGAAGTCAAATCACAAACTCAGGCTGACTGCCTCTTGTCCAATGAGGCGGCGCAATTTAACAAGCAAGTCTTTTTTGGGAGATACGTGGATTTTTGGATCAGCCAACATAGTTACCTCTCCAGATTGAGGTATGAGTACATGTAAATAAACAATAGACTTTCCTGGATATTGAGCTAGTAAATCCTTTAATTTTTGAAGTGTTTGCTCATCAAGGCCTGTGCTTATAAGCTTAAGATGTATAGCCTTTGTCAGCTTTTCCTCTGCTTCTGAAAGTGGGATGATGTCTGATGCAATTATTTTTGGCTGGTCATCTCTGAGATCAAGCCTTCCCTTCACAAGCAATAATTTATCTATCTCAATAAGATTATAAAATTTCTCAAACACAGGAGGATAAACCAAAACTTCTATCGTCCCTTGCATATCTTCTAAAGTGAATGCGCACATACGCTTTTTATCCTTTCTGGTGAGAAGCTTTTTCACTATGTTTATTATGCCGCCTATATAAATCTCCTCGCCATCCTGATGCTTGGAAATAAGAACATCTGATGCTGTTGTAAAGGATTTAATGGTATTTTCATGCTTTGCTAACGGGTGTCCGCTGACATAGAAGCCAAGTACTTCTTTTTCATACGCAAGAAGCTTGCTTTCCGACCATTCTTCTACGTCTGCAAACTTGTGAACGTCCTCGCGAAATTCTTTTTGTGATTCAAATACATCAAAAAATAGAGTCTGACCCCTTTGAGTGTCTTTTTGTATCTGCTGACCAACTTTAATTGCATGGTCTAACGTATGCATAATTTGAGCTCTTGACCTGTCAAAATTGAACGTACCTGCCTTTATTAAACTTTCTATTACTCTTTTGTTCGCTGTGCGCAGATCAACACGTTCACAAAAATCATATAGGGATTTAAAATTACCGCGATCCTGTCTTATCTTAATAATAGAATTGAGAGCTGCCTCGCCGACATTTTTTATTGCTGCCAAACCAAAACGAATATTCTTCCCCTCTATTGTGAATTTAGCGTAACTTTTATTAATATCAGGCTGTAATACGTCAATGCCCATGTCTTTACACTCGCTTATATACAATACGATCTTATCTGTATTTTGCAATTCACTGTTTAGAAGAGCTGTCATGAACGCAACGGGATAATTTGCCTTAAAATATGCTGTTTGGAAAGAAATCATTGCGTATGCGGCGCTATGAGACTTGTTAAATCCATATCCTGCAAAATATGCTATTAAATCAAAAATTTTAGATGCAATTTTTTCTTTTACACCTTTCTTAACAGCGCCTGAGATAAAGGCATTTCTTTGTTTGTCATCCATTATGCCTTTTTTACCCATGATCCTGCGCAAAGTGTCTGCTTCGCTCATAGAAAAACCAGCAAGTTCATTCGCTATTTTTATTACCTGTTCCTGATAAAGTATGACTCCATACGTTTCTTTCAATATGGGTTCTAAAATGGGGTGATCGTATTTTATAGGACTCTTGCTGTGTCTTCCCTTCACAAAAGCGTCTAATCCTCCTCCCTGCATAGGACCTGGTCTGAACAAAGAAACAAGGGGGATAAGATCGTTAAAAGATTCAGGTCTTAGCTTTCTTGAAAGGTCGCGCATTCCTGAACTTTCCAGCTGGAACACGCCTATGGTCTTCCCTTTAGAAACCAGCGACGAAAAAGTCTTCTTGTCATCTAAAGGCAATTTGTCGGTTTCAATCTTTTTGTCATAATGTTGTTCTATAAGAGCGATCGCGTTCTGAATAACAGTCAATGTCTTGAGCCCAAGAAAATCCATCTTTAACAGACCTACTTTTTCTAATGAGTTCATGCCGTATTGAGTGCTTATGTCTGCCTTATTACTCTTGAACAAGGGTGTGAAGTCGGTAAGAGATCCTTCTGAAATAACAACTCCTGCAGCATGAGTTGAAACATGTCTTGCCAGCCCTTCCAGAGACTTGGCAATATCAATCAATGTCTTTACCTGTTCATTTTTCTCTATCAGTTCCGGGATTTCTTTTTGCGTCTCTATAGCGCTCTTTAAAGAAATATTTGGTCCTGAAGGTATCATTTTTGCAAGTTTATCCACCTCTGCGTAAGGCACCCCCAAAACTCTGCCAACATCTCTGATAACCGCTCTGGCTGCCATTGTTCCAAACGTTGCGATTTGCGCCACATTCTCTCTTCCATATTTTTTCACAACATACTCTATTACTTCCCCGCGCCTTTCATAACAAAAATCTATGTCTATATCGGGCAGGCTTATACGATCCGGATTTAAAAATCGTTCAAATATCAGGCCATATTTAAGAGGGTCAATATTAGTAATGTCCAGACAATACGCAGCCAGGCTCCCTGCTGCCGAACCCCTGCCCGGGCCAACTGCTATCCCTTTACCCTTAGCATACTGTATAAAATCCCATACAATAAGAAAATAACTCGCATAATTCATTTTATTTATAACGCCCAGCTCATATTCAAGCCTGTCAGTTATTTCTTTAGTAACGTCCTGAAATCGTTTCTTACAGCCCTCTTTGGCTAATTTCTCAAGATAACTATGAGGACTGGTTTCTTTTGGAACCTTAAAATGCGGAAGATATTTCTTAGAGAAATCCAGTTCTAAATTACATTTTTCCGCAATCTCAATTGTATTAAGAATCGCCTCAGGGGTCTCATTAAAGAGTTGTTTCATTTCATCAGGGGATTTAAAATAAAATTCCTCTACTGAAAAACGCATTCGCTTTGGATCATCCATTGTTGTGCCTGTTTGAATACACAATAACGCCTCATGCGAAAGAGCATCATGTTTCTTCATATAATGGCAGTCATTCGTCGCCACTGTTGGAATATTCAGTGTTTTGCCGAATGATATAAGTTCTCTACAAATTTTTGATTGTCCTTCAATTCCGTGGTTATGCAGTTCCAGATAAAAATTACCTTTACCAAATATATCCTGATATTCAGAAATAAGTTTTTCTGCAGCCTCTAACTGGTCACTGAGTATAAGATGAGAAATTTCACTCTTCATACAACCGCTGAGACCAATTATACCTTTTGAATGCTCTGATAAAACCTGTTTATCAATGCGCGGTTTATAATAAAACCCTTCAAGATAGGCAATCGTTGCAAGTTTCATAAGGTTCTTATATCCATCTTCATCAGCAGCAAGAAGTGTGAGGTGAAAAGCAGCTTCTTTTATTCCATGCAGCGCCCTTTCTTTTCTGTTTCCGGGAGCAACATACGCCTCATATCCAATAATTGGTTTAATCCCCTGCTTCATCGCTTTATCATAAAATTCTATTGCTCCGAACATGTTTCCATGGTCGGTAATAGCCAGAGCCGGCATTTTGAACTCATGCGCAAGCGATAAGATGTCATCCAAACGGCACGCTCCGTCAAGCAAGCTATATTGAGTATGATTATGAAGATGGACAAAACCTGAATGTTTCATATTAATCCTTAATTTTGATTAGACTGCTTTCAGCATAACGAACGGTATACTCTTTGCCATCCGAGGCAGTTGTTAAGAAATCCTTAACAACTGAATTTTTATGCAACTCCTTTTCTTTCAATATATTAGCAGATTTTTTATGTCAGTCATTCTTTTTCTTTTCTTCCAAAAAACCACCCTAAATACATCAAAAATGGTAGATAAAGTGGCATTGCAAGAAGTAACAATCCCAAGCCAATGTTGACACCACCGCTACGACCGTGCGCTAAGTCATCCCACAAAAGCATGTTGGGAAACACAATTGAAACGATTGCTCCAACCATCGCACCTTTGATCCTTCCGAGTTGATATTTGTATGTCCCATCCGGTTTTCGTCGTCTGCAGCGGAGTGCAAGCAACACAAAAACAATCACAGGCAAAATAACTATATGTATTATCGAAAAAGGATCATGCCCAAGCCATGAAGTAAAAAGACCAGCGCTAAGCCATCTAAATAACCAAAGAAAGCCCGATGGTATAGCAATTGCTAACAACCAAAGACATATTTCTAAGAAACGTCTGTTCATATTAGTCTCCGTTAGTTTTATGTAGCATCAAACATTCAATGTAATTCTTTCCCCTTTTACAGCGTTAACATCAATTAGTTTTATTCTAATGCTACTATACTTAAAATCGCTTAAAACCTCAATAAAAACACACAAGAATAAAGAGCGCATTGTTCCACTCTTTCATTTTCTTTTACGCCAGTAGTCAGGCATACGATGCAGATGCATTATAGCCATTACTCTGATATGATCATCCAAAACTCTGTATAATATCCCATAAGGAAATTTATCGGTAAGGCAACGGTGAGTTTGAAAGTCTATCTTTTCCCATGCAAAAGGAAAACAACAGGCTCTTTTTATAGTAGAATAGACTTCCTCGGAAAACCTTAACCCCAAACCGGTTTCACATTTCTCGTAGTAGTCAACTGCTTTTATAAACTCAAATTCCGCTTTTTCATGGAAATAGTAATTCATTATTGTGCTAATCGATTCTTAATTTTCAAAAATACTTCTTCTCCTGGAATAAGCTTTGCCGTACCTTCTTCAATCTGTTTAGATCTTTTCTCAACTTCTAATGCCCACGCCTTATCAATATCCATCTGGATTGGCAAATTAGTACTGTGCAATAACTTGTCAATCAATTTTAATCTGTCATCTGTTGGCAAATCCAATGCTTCTTCGTATACTTTTTCTGCAAGTGCGACCATATATAATCACCTCCAGTAATATTATAATATAATTTGTCTATTCTTCAATATTTTTTACATCCCCCTGAATCCCCCTTCAAAGGGGGAATTTTTACGTTAACTGGATAACGCACCGCGATAAGACACAATCCACACGCAGGAACTGTCTCCTCTGCAAGGGTTCTATCTTTGCCTGCAAGAATCTTCTTAACATTTTGCGGTTCAATACGACCCTTTCCTACATCAAGCAATGTTCCCACAATGATCCTAACCATGTTGTATAGGAACGCATTTGCTGTAATTTCAAAAACAACCGCTTTATTCTTCAATTTCAGGAAATTTGACACAGCGAAATCTCTTCTGGCAATAGTAATATTCTTTATTGTTCTTACAGGATTTTCGTTATCCGTTTTTTTACATTGAAATGAACTGAAATCATGTTCTCCAACCAGATATCTCGCTCCTTCGCGCATTTTGGATAAATTCAACTTATACTGGTAACTATAGAAAAAATTTCGCCCGAAAACCTGTTTATTATGGTCATTGTACACTACATAACGATATGCCCTCTCCTTCGCATCAAACCTTGGATGAAAGCCCAAAGAAACAGATTCTACATCCATTACAGCAATATCCTGAGGCAGGACACTATTCAAAGCATCTTTAATTTGTGGAATTTTCATATTCTTTAACGCAATAGCAGGCACTTTAAAACTTGCTACCTGACCAATAGCATGAACCCCTGTATCTGTTCTCCCTTGCCCTATCACCTTTATTTTTCTTTTAAACAGCCTCTCAAGGCTTTTTTCTATAACTGATTGAACAGTGATCCCATTCGGTTGAATCTGCCAGCCATGATAACTAGCTCCATTATAAGCAAGCGTAAGTTTTATGTTTTTCATTAGTCGTTATTTTACAATATAAGCTATAATTCTACAACCAAAACTTGGTCGGGAAATCCAGCGCTTTCCCAAATTAAAAAACACTTGCCCGAAAAATATCTTTTTGATAGAATTTATTAGTCCTTTTACCCTACTAGATGTATATTGTGGACAACTTATGGATAACTTTTTTTGGGAGACTAGGCATCCTTTCTATATGAAAAGCACACATGTTGGTGTTAATAAAAATCTTGTTTTCTTTCTGGGTTTTGCTAACTTCTTGCTATTTAAGAGGTTAAGCTGTTTAAGCTACGTTATATTTACTGATAAGTGGTTTAATTTTTAATATTATCTAAGGGCTTGTGACTATAAAGGTTTTGCTGTTTGTATATTTGTGGATAACTCATAGTTAATAAGGTATTAAACATGGACATGAATCCAGAACTTCTTTGGCGAGAAATGGTTGAGTATATTCAAGAAAAGTCTACAGGGCAAAGTTTTGAAATATGGGTAAAAACAATAAAGCCTGTATCCTTTTATAAAAACGAACTTGCTTTAGAGGTGCCTAGTGATTTTATTGAAAGCTGGTTAAGGGAGAAATATATGGATTTACTCATAGAATCCATTACAAGCGTTACAGGCGAATCTGCTTCTGTTAAGTTTACTACGCCCAATGTTAAATATGCTCCAAAACGGAAACGAGTTCATACGATTAAAAGAATTATCTCTGAAGATAAATTGCATACTTCCAATATGGACGGCGTACTCAATTCCAGATACACCTTTGACAGCTTTGTAGTCGGCGCCAGTAATCGCTTTGCGCATGCGGCATCACTTGCTGTGGCACAATCTCCTGCAAAAGCTTACAATCCTCTATTTATATATGGAGACGTTGGATTGGGAAAGACGCATTTGATGCAGGCGATCGGCGACTTTGTTATGAGTAAAAATACAAAGAAGAAGATTGTGTATATATCCAGCGAGAAGTTTACAAACCAGTTTATAGACGCTGTTAGAAATGGGAAAATAAATCAATTTAGAAAGAAATACAGAAAAACCGAGGTCCTTTTAATAGACGATATTCATTTTATAGCAGGTAAGGAAAGCACACAGGAAGAATTCTTTCACACCTTTAATGAGCTTCATGACGCGCATAAACAGATAGTTATATCAAGTGATAAGCACCCCAAAAATATTCCTGGACTGGAAAATCGCCTTATCTCAAGATTTGAGTGGGGATTGATTACAGATATTCAACCTCCTGACTTGGAAACTCGCATAGCTATATTGCAGAAAAAAGCCGAACGCGAGGGAATGTCTATGCCGAATGACGTTGCATACCTTATTGCAGATAATATAAAAGCAAATATAAGAGAACTAGAAGGCGCGCTGGTTAGACTTATCGCATTTGCCTCTTTAACTGGGGAAAAGATTGATATAAACCTTGCTAATACTGCTTTAAAGGATATAATTTACCATAACAAAAACAAGCAGATAAATATTAATTCTATTAAAGAAAAAATAGTGGAGTATTTTCAAATAAGACTTTCTGACCTTAATTCCAGTAGGCGAAGCAGGAATATTGTTATGCCTAGACAGATTGCTATGTATATATCAAGGGAATTAACAGACTTGTCTTTACCTGAGATCGGCGCGTCTTTTGGGGGAAAGGATCATACCACTGTGATGCATGCATGCGCTAAAATAAAAAAGAAGATAGATATAAATAATAATTTCAGAGAAACAATAGATAAAATTAAAGATATTATAAGCTATTAATAACAAATTGTTAATAAATTGTTTATATGTGTGGATAATTATTAATAAAAATTGTGTATGTTTTATTTTATTGAATAAGTGTAATTTTTATTAATAGGTTATAAATTATATATCTTAAGTATTAGTAGTAAGTTAGAGAGTTTTTAACATAATTCACATTACTATTATTACTATTAGTATTATATATAAATAAAGTAACTAATAAAAAGGAGTAATTAATATGTTTAAAATAAGCTGTCTAAAAAAAGATTTACTTAAAGCTACACAAATTATTATTGGCGCAATAACCCCAAAAACAACATTACCTATTTTGTCTAATATTTTAATAGAAACCAAAAAAGATAATATTACAATATTTGCCACTGACTTAGAGATAGGGATGAAATATATTATTAAATGCAATGTAATAAAAGAAGGTATTATCACACTGCCTGCAAGACACTTAACTAATATAGTAAAGGAATTACCAGAAGGGGAAATAGAGATTATAGAGGAAAAAAATAATATAATTAATATAAAAAGCAATAAGATATTATTTCAAATTAACAGTCTTAAAAAAGACGAATTTCCTAAATTTCCAAGCTCACCAAAAGAACAAAGTATTAATATAAATACAAGTGTCATTAAGGATATGATAAATAAGACAGCATTTGCTATGTCACATGATGAAGTAAGGTATGTATTAAATGGAGTTT
>JAGMBN010000120.1 GCA_023129655.1 bacterium
GATTGAGTTTTATCAGGATTGAATTCGCTATGCCTTTCTCAATGCCCATCTTAAGACGTTTAGTGTTTGTAACAAAAAGATCATCCCCAACAATCTGTATTTTCTTTCCAAGACGTTTCGTTAGGATTTCCCATCCTTTCCAATCATCTTCAGCAAGCCCGTCTTCAATAGAGATTATAGGATACTTATCAACCAGTTTTTCATAATAATCTGTCATCTGAGAAGCTGATTTCACGATATTTCCTTCTCCAGCCAACACATATTTGCCATTTTTATAAAACTCACTTGCCGCAGGATCAAGAGCTATATAAATCTCTTTTCCTGGGGTATAACCCACAAGTTTAATTGCATCTACTATTACCTTTATTGCTTCTTCGTTTGAAGAGAGATTTGGAGCAAAGCCTCCTTCGTCTCCAATCGCTGTGCTATATCCTTTCTTCTTAAGAACCATTTTCAAGCTATGAAATGTTTCAGCAGCCATTCTATAAGCATCTTTGAATGAATCAGCTCCAGCAGGCATGATCATAAACTCCTGCAGGTCAACATTGTTGTCTGCATGGCTTCCTCCGTTAATAACATTCATCATTGGCACAGGAAGTTCCTTTGCATTTACACCGCCTATATATTTATACAAAGGCTGTTCTAACGCAATGGCTGAAGCCTTTGCCACTGCAATAGAAACACCAAGAATTGCATTTGCTCCAAGTTTAGCCTTATTAGGAGTGCCGTCCAAGGAAATCATAATACTGTCAATTTCCACCTGCTCTGTAGCATCAATATCCAGAAGTTCAGGAGCAATTATATCGTTCACATTTTCCACTGCTTTGCTAACACCTTTTCCAAGAAATCTTTTTTTATCTCCGTCTCTCAACTCGCAGGCTTCATGCTCTCCTGTAGATGCACCGGATGGCACAGCAGCTCTTCCCATTGCGCCGCATTCCAATTCTACATCAACTTCAATTGTTGGATTGCCTCTTGAGTCAAGAATTTCTCTCGCAAATATATCTATTATAGCTGTCATTACATCGTTCCTCCTCTATATAGTTTTCTATTCTTCATCTTCTCTCATAGAAAGATTTTCAAATTTAGCATATTCTTTAAGAAACGCTAATTCAAAGGATCCAGTTGGACCATTTCTCTGTTTACCTATGTTTATTTCAGCTTTCCCCTTATTCTCTTCAGTCTCTTCATACAATTCTTCTCTTACCAGAAGCAAAACTACATCTGCGTCCTGCTCTATAGCGCCTGATTCCCTGAGATCAGATAACTGAGGCCTGTGTCTTCCTTCTGCCAGACGCCTTAACTGAGAGAGAGCAACAACAGGAATATTTAATTCCTTTGCTAGTCCTTTTAATGACCTGGAAATTTCGGATATCTCCTGCTGCCTGTTCTCCATTCTTGATTTACCGCTCATCAATTGCAAATAGTCTATTATGAGAATTCCTATATTCTTGGTTGCCTTAAGACGCCTTGCTTTTGCGCGCACTTCAAGCCCTGAAAGATTGGAACTGTCATCAATAAAGATTGGCGCTTCAGACAATCTCCCGGCAGCAATAGTAAGCTTTGGCCAATCCTGTTCTCCGAGGTAACCTGTTCTCATCTTATGCATATCAACTCTGGCTTCCGCGCATAACATGCGCTGTACAAGCTGCTCTTTAGACATTTCCAAACTCAATATACCAACAGGTATTTTTTCTTCAACTCCAATATGATGAGCAAGCGAGAGGGCAAAACTTGTTTTTCCCATGCTTGGTCTGCCTGCAACAATAATAAGATCCGAATTCTGCAGCCCTGCTGTCCTGTCATCAAGTACGTCAAACCCAGTACGAATACCTGTTACATGAATTTTTTTATCAATTATGTTCTCTATGGTTTGGAATGTGTCCTTTAATATAGACTTTACTGCAACAAATTCCCCTTTCATCTTCTGCTGGCTTACATCAAAAATAAGTTTCTCTGCCTTGTCTAATATTAAATCAACATCTTCATCCCCTTCATAGCTCTTTGCAATAATTTTAGTAGATACATTGATTAAATTTCTGAGTGTTGCTTTTTGCTTTACAATTCGCGCATGATGCTCAACATTAGCAGCTGTTGCTACACTGCTAACTAATCCGGATATATAGCTTGGTCCTCCAATATCCTTTAATGCTTTTTCCTTTGTCAGGTGTTCAGTTAGTGTGACTAAGTCTACAGCCTCGTCTTTATCATACAAAGATACTACTGCAGAGAATATCTTCTTATGAGCATCTTTATAAAAATCCTTGCTATTTAATATCTCAAGCGTCTTTCCAATAGCTTCTTTTTCAATCAGCATAGCCCCAAGCACAGATATCTCTGCGTCTATGTTTTGCGGAGGCAATTTATCTACAGGTATCTTCTTCATTATTTAGTCCATTTATAAGAAAAGTTTTATATAGTAGAACATTGCCGGTGCTGTAAATAACAGGCTGTCAAACCTGTCCAGAACCCCACCATGCCCCGGGATGCTGCAATCAGTATCCTTTACTTTTGCATCACGCTTCATCAATGATTCAGATAGATCCCCCAGCTGGCCAGTCAGGAACATTACTATTGCAAGCGTAATCATATGAGTCGCCGTAAGTGTCTTCATAAACATTAATTTCGCAATAATAACTCCAACAAAACTTCCCATACAAGCTCCTATTAATCCTTCGTAAGACTTGTTCGGACTTGCCTTTATTGGCAATTTGTGCTTGCCGAATAATGTGCCAACTGCATAAGCTCCTGAATCTGTAAGCCATGTAATAGCCAGCATTGTAAAAATATATGCTCTTCCTGACGGCAAATTTCTAAGAGCAACAAGATGCGCTAAGAACCATCCTGTATATATTAGGCCAAAACTCGTTATTCCCGTAATAACTATTGAGCCTGCTATGTCATTCCTGAAAAGCTGGAACGTCAGCACCATGAGAAACACAACAAATAAAATTATGCCAGCTGGTATTTGTTCTACTCCATGAAACGAAAACACCATACATACACAACCTAGGGACCCAATAAGTTTAGGAATATCCTTTTTTATGTGTTTAACCAGATTAGCAAATTCTAAAAATGCAAATACAGACACAGTCGCAGTAAACAGTGTAAACGCTATTCCTCCCTTGTATGCCAAAAGAAGAAAAACAGGAATACAAAATACAGCAACTGCTATTCGTGTGCGTAACATAGCTACTATCTTATCCGTTATGTTTCCCAAACCGCCTTTGTCTATTTTGATAATCCAAAATCGCCTTTACATACTCTGCCTGCCCAAAATCCGGCCAATACGTATCTGTGACCCAGATCTCAGCGTATGATAA
>JAGMBN010000121.1 GCA_023129655.1 bacterium
ACTGGCTCACAGGTATGCGGGGCGGAGAAAAGTGTCTGGAGATATTCTGCGAACTGTTTCCCAACGCTGATATCTTTACGCTTGTTCATATACCTGAGAAAGTAACAGATACTATAAACAGGATGAATATTAAAACATCCTTTATTCAAAATCTGCCTTTTGCAAAAACAAAATACAGGAATTATCTGCCTCTTTTTCCTATTGCTGTAGAATCCTTTGATATGCGTGGATACGACATTGTCCTGAGCAGCAGCCACTGCGTTGCCAAAGGCGCCCTGACATCTCCTGAAACCTATCATATATGCTACTGCTACACACCAATGAGATACGCATGGGATATGTATCATGAGTATTTCTCTCACGAGCGGCTTGGAGCTATTTCCAAATTCTATGTGCCTTTTTTTATGAACCGCATAAGGGTATGGGATGAAGCGTCATCCCGTAGAGTAGATGATTTCATCGCCATCTCAAAACATGTTGCAACAAGAATTAAACATTACTACAGAAGAGAATCAAGTGTTATATACCCACCTGTAGACACTGATTTTTATACGCCGATGCCTGAGGTAATACCTGAGACAATGTCTCGGAATAAAAACTTTTACCTTATGATCTCAGCATTAACTTATTACAAAAGAATTGATATAGCTATTAAAGCGTTCAATGAGTTGAACCTTCCTCTTATAATAATCGGCAGCGGTCCCGAAGAAAAAAGGCTGAAAGCCTTAGCAGGGCATAACATAACCTTCCTGGGCTGGCAGCCTGATAATATTTTGCACGAATACTATGCTATGTGCAAAGGTTTTATATTCCCGGGCAAGGAAGACTTTGGCATAACTCCTCTTGAGGCCCAGTCATGCGGCAAGGGAGTAATCGCTTATGCTGAAGGCGGTGTTCTGGAAACAGTTAAACACGGTGTAAATGGAGTTCTGTTCAAAGAACAAAATCCGCATTCTCTAATTGAAGCTGTGAAGACATTTGAGAAAATGAGGTTTGATAAAGACAATATCCGTAAAAACGCTCTTTGTTTCAACAAGCAGAGATTTAAGAAGGAAATCAAGGATGCGATTATGAATAAATATAAACTCACCCTACCCTCTCTTGAGAAGAGAGGGAACAGGCTCTCTCCCTTCTCTTTAAAGAGAAGGGGCAGGGGATGAGTTAAACATGGTTAAAAATCCCAAACAGTCCCCTTTTATAATACTCTCTGTGATTTCAGATACTCTAATGACTGTAGTATCCTTCTTATTAGCCTATTATATCCGTTTTTACATACACAAAGTTCCGCTGGAGTATATTCCCACTTTTCAGCCTTATCTGAAACTGCTGATAATTGTAATCCCTGTCTGGCTGATATCGCTGGCATACCACGGATTATATAAACAGAGAAATTCTTTCATTTCACCGATTGATAAGGTATATCTTATTTTTAAAGCAGTCTTATTTGCCACACTGGTTTTAATGGCTATAACATTCCTGTACCGTCAATTCTCTTATTCCAGATTAACATTCGTATACGCATCCGGTCTTAATTTCCTATGTATTGCGCTTATGAGCATGGCGATCAGGAAAATACAGATAACAGCTATAAAGAGAGGATTCGGCATTAGGAACGTAATTATTGTGGGCACAGATGAAACTGCAAAAGCAATAACATCTAAAATCCAAAAGCATATTGCTCTGGGGTATAAAATAATCGGGTATATCTCAGATAAGTCCCGACACCAAAATCTTTGGTGTCGGGATAAAGTTCTGGGAAACATCTCCGAAATTCCCGAAATAGCGAAAGAGAAAAACATTGATAAGATCATCTTTGCATCTTCTAATGTGTCAAACAAGGACACTCTGGACATCATATTAAAATGCGCTGAGCTGAACGTAGATTTCACCATTGTGCCGGGCCTGTATGAAATTGTAACAAGCAAGGTAAACGTAGATGACATAGATGGTATACCTGTAATAGGGCTTAAGGAATCTCCGCTTCAGGGTATCAATCTCTTCCTGAAAAGAGCGTTTGACCTGACATTGTCCGCTGTCTTAACCATCATACTTTCGCCGTTATTATTAGCTCTTTCAATAGCCATAAAGCTGAATTCAAAGGGCCCAATATTATACAAGCAGGAGAGAATCGGGCAGGACAATAAGATTTTCACTATGTATAAATTTAGGTCAATGTATATGGATGCAGAAGAACATACAGGTCCTGTATGGGCGCAGGAAAAAGACCCGAGGCGAACCAAGGTCGGCTCGTTTATGCGAAAGATGAGCTTTGATGAACTTCCACAGCTTCTAAATATAATTCTAGGGAATATGAGCCTTATCGGACCAAGGCCTGAAAGGCAATTCTTTGTAGAGCAGTTTAAGAACGATATACTAGGGTATATGTCAAGACACAGGATAAAGCCTGGCATAACAGGATGGGCGCAGGTAAACGGGCTGAGGGGCAATACGTCAATTGCGGAGAGAACCAAATACGACCTGTATTATATTGAGAACTGGTCTATCGCGTTTGACCTGAAGATACTTGTGAGGACGATTTTGGAGGTTTGTTTTCATAAGCATGCTTATTAACGGGAAACATCCCCCTGAATCCCCCTTCAAAGGGGGAATTAAAACGGTGGGGTGAAAAGCCGTATGAACAAGAAGTCCCCCTTTGAAGGGGGATTCAGGGGGATGTTTGGCACGAAAGTTGCTTGTTTATACAATTGAGGAGAATATATTATGGGACGAATTGTTTCAAACGTGAGAATTACAAATTTGCTTGAAAAGGAGGCTGTAATTACTTGTGACGCTCTTGTTGATACAGGCGCAGCGTATATGGTCCTGCCAAAGGCATGGAAAGCGAGGATGGGGAAGCTTAACACTGTGAGAGAGATTGATTGTGAGACCGCTACTCAGGAAATAATAAAAGGAGAAGTATGCGGTCCAGTTGAAATTAAAATGGAAAACTTTGAGCCTGTTTATAGCGAGGTTTTATTTCTTGATATGAATCCGATAGACGGAGTATATGAGCCGTTAATCGGATATATAATTTTAGAGCAATCTCAAGTTGCTGTAGATATGCTGGGTCACAGGCTCGTACATGTTAAAAAGACAGATTTAAAGTAACTCACCCTACCCTCTCTTGAGAAGAGAGGGAAAAAGTTCCCCTTCATTGTCAAGGGAAGGGGTGAGGGGATGGGTTAGAGAGGAAATTAGAAATTGAAATTTAAAAATATCAAAGAACGGGCGGAGGCAAGCCTCGCCCCTACAATGTGGAAATCGGGAAATGTAGGGGGCAACATCCCCCT
>JAGMBN010000122.1 GCA_023129655.1 bacterium
TCTCCGTTTATCAATATGTCAAGCCTGACTATATCTGCCTCTCTATAACCAATATATTCATAATCCATTGAACCATATCCCTTGGTTATAGATTTTAGCCGATCATAAAAATCTGTTATCATTTCCGTAAGAGGCATCTCATAAACCAGCATTGCTGCTTTTTCGTTTATATAATCAATGCTCTTATATATGCTTCTTTTATTCTGGCAAAGCTCCATAACGCCCCCAACGTATTCTTTTGGCACAATGATCATTGACTTTATATATGGTTCTTCTATGGTTTCTATGTATGATGGATCAGGAAGCTCGGATGGATTATGTATTTCGACAATTTGCCCGTCAGTCTTCTTTATCCGATACCTGACATTCGGGATAGTGATGATAAGGTTGAGATCGTATTCCCTTTCAAGCCGTTCCTGAACAATATCCATATGCAGCAATCCCAAAAATCCGCACCTGAATCCATATCCTAAAGAAGGCAGGCTCTCAGGCTGATAGCTAAAAGAAGCATCATTAAGTGATAATTTCCCAAGCGCATCTCTTAAGGCATCAACATCTGCAGAATTTACAGGGTAAAGACCGCAGAATACAAATGGCTTTGCTTTTTTGTATCCGGGCAGAACTGATTTAGCAGGATTAGCCGCGCTTGTGATCGTGTCTCCTATTGTTGCATCAGAGATGTTTTTCATATTAGCCATTACATATCCAACTTCGCCTGCTGAAAGCTTGTCCGTCCGCATCATATCCGGCTTAAACACGCCAACCTCATCAACCTCGTATACCCTATTATTTCCCATCATTCTGATCTTCATTGAAGCGTAAACTTCCCCGTTAACAACGCGAACATACGTAATTACCCCTCTGTACGTATCAAAATTTGAATCAAAAATTAAACATTGAAGAGGAGAGTCCGCCTGCCCACTGGGGCAAGGAATTCTATCTACCACTGCTGACAGAATCTCCTCTGTGCCAATTCCCTTTTTTGCGCTTGCCAATATGATATTCTTATTATCCAGCCCGATATTATTAAGCTGCGCCTTTACATTTTCTATATCCGCATGATTCTGGTCTATTTTGTTTATTACGGGAATTACTGTTAAATCCGCATCCAGCGCCAGATAAAGATTTGCCATTGTCTGCGCCTGAATACCCTGCGCAGCGTCTACAATGAGAATCGCTCCTTCGCAGGCTTTCATGCTTCTTGACACTTCGTAGCTGAAATCTACATGACCCGGAGTATCTATAAGATTTAATATATATGACTTGTTGTTACTGTGCTTATAATCTATCCTTACTGCTCTGGCCTTTATTGTTATGCCGCGCTCCCTTTCCAGGTCCATATCGTCCAGAACCTGTTCCCGAAATAATCTATCATCTATTGTGTTTGTATATTGAAGAATTCGGTCTGCTAATGTAGACTTTCCATGGTCTATATGAGCAATTATACAAAAATTTCTAATATTTCTTATTGTCATCAATTTTCCCTTTGTGCCTGCTTTCTTTTTCTCCTCCATACTTAACCCTGCTTAAAGAGATTTTTGCGGATCCAATTGGCAGCTCAAGCTGTAATTGAACAGGTATTTGCCCATCCTCCTCTAAAAACCAGATTATAAAGTTTCCCTCTCTGCCGCCCATGGTGGGAAACTTTGCACTGCAACTTACTCTTATTGTATCAACTCTGCCGAGTAATTTACTATCTATTTTCTCTCTTTTAAGCAATAGTTTAACTTCTCTAATTTCATGTTTTGCATACAACTTTATACTATCTGCTTTACGTTCTTTATCAAAATAACCTTTTGCCAGAATACCCAATATATCTGAAACAGGTTCTAAGCCAAGCGCCTGTAAATCTATTTTCTCTCTTTTCCCAAGTTTATTATCATATTTATCTATGATTATAGGCTCTGCTTGGCTTAAAGGGAAATCCACTACTTCATAGTAATTTTTCTCTCTAATACCTCCAAATCTTCTAATTCTCTGATTAATCGTTTTCTTTAGCCTTAGAGAACTGAAATCAGTCTTTCTAATAAATGATTCCATTCTATTATGCATCATATAGAACTTCTTTATAATTGAATTTTTCCGATCCAAGGAATCTATCTGAAAAACAATACGGTATGAGGGGATAATACCCCTGTATATTCCTTTTTCTATCAAGATCTCAGCTTCTGCGATTTTTATCAGTTTAAAGAACGAGAGATGGTAGTTGATGTTGTAATGAAATCCAGCGACCTTACTCTCTCTCTCAAATTCTTCGGAAAAACCTGCGCAAGACAAAAAAAACAGGCAGAATAAAACCAGTAGGGGCGTATTATAATGCGTCTCTACTATCTTAATTTTTTCCCTCATCTTTCTTCTTCTTGGATTCAGATGTGGTTTTTTTATCCTTCTTTTTCTCTACTTTACCTGCTTCTTCCTTTGCTTTCTTATGATAATCACTGCTTCTGTAGTCAGTCGCATAAAAACCGGAGCCCTTGAAGATTATGCCCGTGCCCTTTCCTATCAATCTTCTGAGAACTCCTCCGCATTGCGGACATTTTTCCAAGCGTTTTTCTGTCATTGACTGAAATTGCTCAAAGCTGTGTCCGCAATCCTTACATTCATATTCATATGTTGGCATGGTTTTTAGCTTTTTGATTTGAATTTTTGCCACAGTAAGAGAGTGGGGCTTGCTATGTAAATAGAGGAATATGTGCCTACAATTATTCCCACTATCAGGGCAAAAGCAAAATCATGAATAACCTCTCCGCCCAGATAGAATAAGGATATCACTACAAAAAGAGTGGTAGCGGAAGTCAGCACTGTTCTGGATAATGTTTGATTTATACTGGTGTTGATAATTTCGTTGTCATTGCTCTTTTTCATAAAACGCGCATTGTCTCTTATCCTGACAAATACAACTATTGTATCATTAAGGGAATATCCCACAATTGTCAATAGAGCAGCCACTATAGGCAAGGTTATCTCATTTCCTGCAATAGCAAATGCGCCTATTGTAATAAGCACATCATGCGCAAGCGCCAGTATTGCCCCGACTGCGAATTTAAGTTCAAATCTCCATGTAACATATGCCAAAATACCCATCATAGCAAATAGGATTGCCAGCAATGCCTGATTTCTCAAGTCTCTGCCAACCTGAGCACCGACCATTTCTGTTCGCTCCGTTGTTATATCTATATCTCTAAAAGAGCTCTTTAGTAAATTAGCAATATTGTCCTTTACTTCCAGAGGGGTCTTGATAATAAAGTCATTTTCACTGCCAAAGTGCTGTATCACGCTTTTC
>JAGMBN010000123.1 GCA_023129655.1 bacterium
CTGAAGGCACCATGATTTTATGAGTAACTGGGTTTGTTTCCCGAACCGTTCCAATCGTATCTCCGTAACGCACAGTGTCTCTCGCTTTTGCAGACGGCACAAAATGCCATTTTTTATTACGGTCAATTCCTGAGGCGGAAACACCTTTTGTAATATACTCTCCTGTTTTATCCATCAATATATCCAAAGGACGCTGGATACCGTCATATATTGATTCTATTAATCCGGGTCCGAGTTCCACACTTAAAGGTCTGCCTGTTGATACAACGGGTTCGTCCGGGCCAATTCCCGCTGTTTCTTCATATACCTGAATGGAGGCTACATCGCCTCTTAATTCTATTATCTCGCCAATGAGATTTTTGTTTCCTACCTTTACCAGATCAAACATTCTTGCGTCATGCATACAGTCCGCTAAGACCAGAGGTCCTGAAACCTTTATTATTTTTCCATTCATATGATATCCATTCCTACTGCTTCTTTTACAGTATCTTTAATTATTGATGTTGCCAGTCCCTTTGAACCTTTATGGTCGGGGATAACTGTAATACTGGTTTGACTCGTTATGTTTAAGTCGGAAATTACATCTCCAATTTGTTCTGCCAGTTCTTCTGTAATGAAAACAACATCCGTGTTCAGCGAAACAAGTTCATTAAGCTTTTGCGCAGCATTTTTTGAGTTATCTATTGGAAAGGCGCTTATGCCGAACGCGGAGAATACAGAAACTATATCCGACTTACCGATTACTGCAATATTAGGCATATGCGCACCCTAAATTTTGGCGGATCTGTTCAGTTGAAAGCCCATTGTTTTTTCCGATTAAAATCGCTTGCAGATTTTTAAGCTCAATTTCTTTAATTACCAAGTATCGTATGAGGACTGACACACTTGCAGCCAGGAATTTTACAATGTTTACAAACTCTATCAGAAAATCGCTGCATAACTGCTCAAATTTCCAGAAAGAATTATATCTTTCAAAATATTCAACTCCCTGTTTAATAATTTTATTATAATCTGAGGACTGAAAAGATTTTACCATTCCTTCTAATTCCATGTTGTAAGAGTTTAACATGACGGATTTGTCAATAAAACCTCCTTCTGCAATGTATCCTCTAACTCTTTCCGAATCATAGTTCATAACTTTGGTTCTAAGGATTACTTTAAGATTATATAGGTCAATTAATACAGAAAAGAAATCCCTCAGAAATATTTGCCCGCTATCCTTCATATAACGACATCCTGTCTCCAGCCATAATTTATCCAAGAGAATTTCTGCTTCCTGAAGGTTTCCTTCTTGTACCTCTTCAAGCCATATTGTTTTTATTCTGTCCCTTAGAGACTCAGGAAAGACATAAAAGATTTCTTCTTTTATTGAATCCTCAAGGTTCTCAGTATCTATTACGCTTCTATAAAGCAGAGCGTGGTTAATATCCTCAGAATTTTTCCCAGTCTTTATCAGGAGTTTCAGGTTTTGCATATCATATCTGAATAGATATAAATTAGTTACTTCATCATCATGAGACAGCTTTTTAATCTCGCCTATAGTATTTGACATTTCATCAAACAGCAGATTTTCCAGATCTTTAGGTTTTTCCACAGAGGATATATTATCCGAATAATTTCTCTCGCTTAATATGGAAACCAATTCCTGAAAGCCATTACATTCAACAAGCTGGGTAAGAGTTGCCTTATTAATAAGTTTTCTTTCATATACCCTCAGCTTGCCTACAGCAAACAAATATTTGGGATTATATTCCATGTATGAGGCTTTATCAATAAACATTATACTTATATTTATGTAATCTTAGCGTATTATGGAATATGTAAGTGGGAAAATCAAGCCCTGAGATATTTCCCAAATTCTCTTCAGAAGTATCCCCAATTTTTGCAAAAAACTACTATTCCACTTCTTAATTTGCATATCTTCTTATATTAAAAGTACTTACGATTTTTGGTAACTATTTTTTGGGGATACTTCTGAAATTCTGATTATTGACACACAAAGAAATGTTTGTATACTGATGGAGTAGGAACTATCCGATAAAATGTGGGACTTAGAATGGAAAGACTAGTATACATGAATGGAGAAATGCTCCCTGAAAAGGAGGCTAAAGTTTCAATTTTTGATGTTGGATTTCTTTGTGGAGCAACATTCTTTGAATCTCTAAGAACATTTAGACATAAATTCTTTAAGCTTGAGGAACATTTAAGACGTTTTGAAATGTCTTTGACCTATGCAGGGCTAGCAGGACTAATCACTAAAGGGGAAATGTCAGATATTATGCATCGGGTTTTAGATGCTAACATACATATAACAGACACTGAAGATGACATATGGATGTGCGCAGAAGTTACACCTGGAAGAGCATTCCCTATGCCTTTAATAGAACAGCAGGATAAGACTCCGACAGTGATTGTTTATTCCAGTGAGTTACCATATAATAGATACTTAAAGTACTATACAGAAGGCAAACACGTCTTAACTTCCATAATTAGAAATATCTCTACTCAAAGCTTGGCTTCACGTGCTAAGAATCGCAATAGAATCCCGCATTTTCTTGCCAAATCGGAAGCTGCAAAAAAAGATCCTGAAGCAACGCCTTTATTTCTGAATATTGAGGGGAATATTGCAGAAGGGATAGGCGCTAATATCTTCTTTGTCAGGGATGGTATTTTGTATACTCCTACAGTAAAAAATATCTTAAATGGTATTAGCAGACTAACTGTGATTGAGCTGGCAGAAAAAATGAACATAAAGGTCATAGAAAAAGATCTTGCCTTATATGATGCTTATAATGCTGATGAGGCCTTCTTGACAACTACTTCATACTGTATTTTACCAATCTCTGCGATCGATAATAGAAAGATCGGAGATTCTTATCCTGGTCCGTATGCAAAAAAACTTCTGGATGCATGGAGTAAAAAAGTAGGTGTTAATATAGTTGAACAGGCTCAAAAATTTGCAAAAAAGAGGTAATGAGAAATGAAAACAAAAGAACTAGGTGAAAACGATTCTTTTTATTCAGGAATAGACCTAATAAGCGACCCTATACATAACTACATTAAATTTACTTCTCCAACCAAGGGAGATAAAACAGAGATTACAGAACGTGACATTATTGATAACCCGTGGGTACAGCGGCTCAGACGCATACATCAGCTTCAGAGCGCATTCTGGGTTTTTCCTTCAGCCGAGCACAGCAGATTTCAGCATTCTATTGGAACAATGCATGT
>JAGMBN010000124.1 GCA_023129655.1 bacterium
CAATCTTTATTCAAGGGAGATAAAAACGCATTTTTTAACCCTGACTCAGGGGATAATCTTTCAGACGTTGCTTACAGCTATATTGCAGGTCTCTTGAAGCACTCAAAAGATATCTGTTCTATATTTGCCCAGACAACAAATTCATACAAGCGATTAGTTCCAGGCTATGAAGCTCCTGTCTATATAGCCTGGAGCAAAAGGAACAGAAGCGCTCTTATCCGGGTACCGCTTTATCATCCGGGGGATGAAAAAGCAACACGCTGTGAGTTTAGAGCATGCGACCCGGCGTGTAATCCGTACCTCACCTTCGCTGTAATGCTTCAAGCCGGTTTGGACGGCATAGAAAAAGGATACAAAGCGCCTGAGCCTATGGAACAGAATCTCTATCATCTTACGGACGCTGAGAGGAAAGAAAAAGGGATAGAGACTTTGCCGGATAACCTTGGATACGCTGTAGCTATAACAGAAGAAAGCGAGCTTGTAAAAAGGACTCTGGGAGACCATATATTTCAAAGATTTATCGAACTTAAGAAAAAAGAGTGGGATAATTATAGAATACAGGTTTCTCAGTATGAACTTGATAAATATCTTTCTGTAACTTAAGGCTGAGATGGCAAGAAGAAATATGGAAAATGTAATGTCAAAAAAAATAGTTTTATGGCTCAGAAAAATGGTAAAAGAAGCAGGAGCTAAAGGGCTGGTCTTCGGTCTTAGCGGAGGAATAGATTCTGCCTTCTTCAGACAATCGTCTCTCTACAGCAAATATAAAGCCGAGGCTCAGAATGCTTACACTGTATTACTTTGCCGGCAATTATAATTATCTTGTTGCGGGAACAGACAATAAAACAGAGGCAATGTTAGGTTATTACACCAAATACGGAGATGGTGGAGTGGATATTCTTCCTATCGGAAACATGTTTAAGAGTCAGGTGAGAGAACTGGCGCGAGAATTGGACATCCCGCGGAAGATTATAGAAAGAAAACCCTCTGCAGGTTTGTGGCAGGGTCAGTTTGACGAAGACGAAATAGGTTTTTCATACGATGAGATGGATACTATTCTAAAAGCAATAGAAACTAATAATACAGAGGATATAGACAAAACAAAGCTGGATAAAATAACAAAAATGACGTCCAGGTCACAGCATAAACGTGACGCTATTCCTGTATTTAGGCATGGCGAATAATGCGGCATAGTGAACAAGAGAAGTTAATCAGCGGATGTAGTGTCGCCGGTATTATGGTATAAAAGGGGACAGACGCCTTTTTTATCGACACATTAACTACCGCTGCGATACAATATCTTCATGCCAAGACAAGCACGCATAGTCATACCTGAAACAGCACATCACATAACACAGCGTGGTAATTACCGCCAGAATATCTTTGATAATGAAGGTAATTATAAACAATACTGTGAGTGGATAAACGAATACGCCAAAGAAAGCAACATGGATATATTAGCTTATTGTTTAATGAGTAACCACGTGCATTTGATAGTAATTTCTAAAGAAGAAAAAGACTTGGGCAAGGTCTTCAAAACTATGCATATGCGTTATTCACATTATCTAAATCGGCAAAGATCGGCTAAAGAACATCTTTGGCAGGTGCAGTAATTTGTTAAGAGTTTTTATTTTCAATATCTTTGTGTTTTTTTCTCAAAATGTAATACGATGCTAGGGCTACTAGAAATAACGCCGCATGAGTTTTACTCTGGCTACCTATCGCAATAAAGAAAGCTAGATTTAAAAACCAAAACATACTAACAAGTATTAGTGCTACTTTTTTTGATAGAGGCTTTCGGACAAAAACAAATCTAATTAAAATGGGAGGCAAAAGACCTACACCCCAAGTTAATAATGCAGATATTATTAAGGTTATCCACCAGTACTCTCCAAAGGCAATTCCCATGGCAGATGATTCTTCACTAACAGTATTCTTGTTCCATTTATCGTGTATAACTATGCTATTGCCTATTTGAATAAAAAGCGGTGCATAACTTTTATATAGTTTCTCAATTTTTTTGCTATTTGATGAGAGTCCACCAACTGTACATTGCACGAAAATCATTTTTTTTGAATATATGAAGGCATGTTGAAAAACATAACTAAATATTTGAATACCACTGCGTTCTTGGACCATAACGAAAGAACTTAAAGCACCTTGTTGCCCATCATATTTTGTTTGTCTATGTTCTAATAATTTTGAATTGCCAGGTAACATGGATTTAATTACTTCTTCAGAAAACATTTCTTTGGCTATGTCTTCATCAGAAAATATTTTGACTTGTGAAGGTAAATCTTTTATTAGGATAAGGCACATGACTGATGATCCATCTTCAAAAGCTCTCGAGAATTTTTGTACTATATTTGGCCTTTCTCCTTCTTTTGCTTCCCAGTCTTTGGGGTATTCTATGCTAATGTTTACACCTTTTGCTTTTAGATGATATTTAGTGAAGAATTTTTGGGTTTGATTTAATTTAAAAGCATCTATGTCGGAAGTTTGCGCATATGCTAAAGATGAAGCCATTAGAAAAAACAGTAAAAAGCGGTGTTTGAATAATTTATTCATTTTCCCCCCTCTTTTATTAATATTAATTTCGTTGAACATTAATTATTGAACACTTGGTGTTACTTTAGCGTGAAGCGATTTGTTCACTTATATCATGTTTTTTTATGATCGGGATAATTGACCTGAGGGCTTGGTTCACTGCGTCATGATCAGGAAAGTATGACATGACATCTTTGTCAATCACGACAACGTTAGTGCCCATAGAATATTTTTTCGCATATTTTCCCTTGACTGCATTATTGAAATCGTATTCCTCAAGCATTGTTGAATCATTTGACATTGTTTTCATAATGTTTCCTTTCGTTATTTGTTGCTTTTCTCGCACTAATAATCCTGATATTATCATTCCGTTCAGTGTGGACAACAACCAAAAAGCGATTATTCATAGAGTTACCAATCAGAACAAATCTATCTTCATCATCAGAATGCAATGGATCATACATTGTCAATGATAATGGATCACCAAACGCTGTGCTGGCCTCATTGAAAGAAACCCCATGTTTTGTCTGATTCTTTTTTGCCTTTTTTTCATCCCATTCAAATAAAAGCATGTTCTGTCTCCAAATTGATGCTTCAAACTCTGTTTTTAATATACCATTCGTTACGAATCAATTCAAGTGTATAGATTACTGGAGTTTCCCCATTTTTTCA
>JAGMBN010000125.1 GCA_023129655.1 bacterium
GGCTTTTTCCAAAACGCAAAACAAATCGGTTCTAAAAACGCAGCTTGGAATAAAAAAAGATATACCTGTTATTCTTATAATTGGCGGAGGCTGGGGATTAGGTCCTATCAAAAAGATAGTTAAGCGTCTAAATAGTTCAAAAATGGCGCTTCAGCTTATTGTTGTAGCCGGGAAGAATGAAGTTTTACAAAATAAGCTCAAGAAAATTTCACCAGGGCTAAATGTCTCCATTAAAATTTTTGGTTATGTTAATAATATTGACGAACTTATGGAAGTATCCGATATAGCCATAACTAAACCGGGAGGGCTTGCTGTTTCTGAACTGATGGCTAAGAGCCTGCCTGCTATTCTGATAGATGTTATATCCGGGCAGGAGAGAACAAACGGCGATTATTTAATAAGTAAGGGAGTAGCATGCAGAATAAAAAAAATAAACCAGCTTGAAGATACAGTTCAGACATTATTAAACAATCCTTTGGAACTAGACCAGATGAGAACAAAAGCAAAAGCAGCAGCCAAGCCATTTGCTGCTGCATATACAGCAAAACTAATTATGGATATTATTAATAAAAACTTGCCAAATATGAATTGATTGTTTTGATAAAAATAGTGTATATCCCGAATTATGAAGACTAATACGGAGGTTATTGGGTAAAATTAAACATGAACGAGATTTTAACACCAGAACAAAGAATAAGAAGAATCGCAGGGATTATAGATAAAGGCATATATTTACTTGCCTTAAAAGAGGGCTGGTTTGCTGATCCTGTTAAGAAAGAGAATAGAGCCACGCAAATTAAAGCATTAGGTTTTGAGGAACAACAGATAATTGATTTATGCAAGATTAAAGGCAGAATAACTAACAGGCATGTGCAGGATTTATTTGGAGTACATAGAAACACTGCCACAAAAAGATTAAAAGATATGGTTTTAAAAGGGTTGTTAATTCTAAAGGGAAATCGCAGGCACACTTATTACATTGAGAATGTGCATAGAGCCAAAAATGTGCATAAAATCGATATTAGAATTCCAAGATAAAGCGGTCAAAATACTTCTATTGATGTGCATAAGTGATGTGCATAAAATCTTATTCAAAAAACATCTAAAGTGGAATCACTTTGCAAAATATTCCTTTACTCCTGCATTTCAATAGGATATAACAACTGATAGTGTGGTTTTTTCGTGGCTCTGGTAAGACCAAAGTGGAATATAATTTCATAAAAAGTTCGTATTCTATTCTTCCCAGAGCTACCGAGTTTTTCAGAATACGAACTCTTGGTACCTTATATGAATATAGGGTTTTCCAGAATGCCCTCTTCTTAAAAACGGGTATCATAGCTTTCTTAAAACAGAACATTTCCATTTTTTTCTTCCAATTAAATTAAAAATAATCCTTGATATTCCACAAACGCTGTAGTAAAATTAGAATATAAGAAAGTTTGAATATGGGAGGATTGGAATTATGATGAATCTTGTTAAGGTAAGGGATAAGTATCAGATTACTATTCCTGAATATGTAAGAAAAAAGACGCATTGCGAAGTGGGGGAATTGTTGAATATAAGTTTGCATGGGAATGAAATAGTATTGAAGCCGATGACTGTTGAGGAGAAGTATTCGGAGAACGAGATCAATGCGCTTGAGAAAATTTTTAAGAGCTCGCATAATCGTAGTAGGATAATGAGTGCTGGTGAATTTAAGAAACATCAGGAGAAACTATAATTGAGGTTTGAGTCTCTTACTTCATACGAGCGCAGTCTTAAAAAGTTAGATCATGAAATAAAGAATAAAGTAAAGATAGCAGTTAATAAATATGTGGATTTCTGCGAAGGCGGACATAGACCAAAAGGACTGGGACTGAGAAGACTCTCAAAACATATTTGGGAAATCCGGGTTGATTTGAAGATAAGAGTTATTTTCCGACTTGGGGGAGACTTGGTTCAGTTGGGTCTTGTTGGAACTCATGATGATATTAAAAGATTTTTAAAGCGACATATTTTATAATCGTCCTGACAACTGCCAGGCAAAGATTGATGTCTATTCTGGTATCGTTCTTTCTCACTATATATACACCCACAATACTGCTGGCGATATAGCCCTGCGTCTTTGGAGAGATGTATGCTTTCTTTATAGCCCTCTCTAAAATCCTTATAGAAAAAACTAATGCCAAACTCAGCTGCAACTGATTCCCCAATACTTTTAATTAAATCGTGTTTCTGGTAAGGACTTATGAGCATTGTTGTGGAGAATGCATCAAATTTCCCCGATTTTGCAGTTTTTGCTGTCTCAGCCAATCTAATTTCATAACATATCTGACATCTATTATTTTCTCTAAACGCAACCTGTCTCAGGAATTCTTCAAGCGCATAGTCATTTTTTACAATCAGTTTTATTCCTTTTTTCTCAGTATAATCTTTGACGCAATTCAATCTCTTAATATATTCTGTAAATGGATGAATATTGGGATTATAAGAGAAAGCCCACACTTGCATTCCCTCTCCCGTAAGTGTCTTATATGGATATGTTAAACAAGGAGCGCAACATGTATGCAGGAGTAATTTCATATTCTAACTTTCATCTAAAAAGTCTTTTACCTCATTAACATCAAAAGTATGTCTGCATTTTGGCAAAGCGTTGATAAACGATCTTCCATAATATCTGGTTTTAATCCTCGGGTCTAGAATTCCCACTATGCCTCTGTCTGATTTAGTTCTTATCAGCCTTCCGCATCCTTGTTTAAACATCATTATTGCCTGCGGCACCTGATACTCTATAAAAGGATTCCTGTTCCTTGATTCTATAAGTTCCATTTTTGCTTCTGTCACAGGATCATCAGGAACGGAAAAAGGTAATTTTGTAATGATCACACATTCCAAAGATTTTCCAGGAACATCTATACCCTGCCAAAAAGTAGTTGTTCCTAATAAAACAGAATTCCTATTCTCTTTAAAATTTGCAAGTAACTCGTAACGAGGTTTATCTCCCTGCCTCAATAAATTTATATCTTTGTAACTCAAGGTTAAACCGTGAAATACAGCATTCAGCATTTTGTAACTGGTAAATAATATAAATATTCTTCCTTTCATAATATCTATTATCTTTTTGATGTGTTCAAGGACTTGCCTTTGGAATACTTCAAATTTATGGTTTGGATCTTCTATCTTCTTTGGAAGATATAAGAGAACAT
>JAGMBN010000126.1 GCA_023129655.1 bacterium
GTAGATAATGTTCAGGAAGCGGCTGTTGTGGATAAGATAAATACATATCCATTGGAAAATCTTCAGCAAGCAGTGGATTTCATAAATGAGGTAGAAGAGATTCCGCCTTTCAAGGTGGATATTGACGAGATTTTTAGAATGAACTCTGTGTATGATGTTGATTTTTCAGATGTTAAAGGTCAGCAGCATGTAAAGAGAGCAATAGAAGTTGCAATAGGCGGCGGGCATAATGTTCTGATGATCGGACCTCCCGGAGCAGGTAAGACAATGCTTGCGAGAAGACTGCCAACTATAATGCCTGATATGACTTTGGAAGAGAGTTTAGAAGTAACAAAGGTTCACTCTATTGCAGGTATTCTTCCTCAGGGAAAGGGACTTATAGCAACCCGGACTTTTAGAGCTCCGCATCATACGATTTCCGATGTAGCTCTGATCGGCGGCACACAGCTGGTAAGGCCGGGAGAAGTAAGCCTTTCTCATTATGGAGTATTGTTTTTAGATGAACTTCCTGAGTTCAGACGCAATACTCTTGAGGTGCTGCGTCAGCCGCTTGAGGATGGAGTTGTTACTGTTTCTCGCGCAGCTGCGTCTCATACATATCCTTCCAGATTTACACTTATAGCAGCAATGAATCCATGTCCATGCGGATATTTTACGCATCCTGTAAAAGGATGCAGATGCACTCCATATCAAATACAGAACTACATTTCCAAAATAAGCGGTCCTCTGCTTGATAGGATTGATATTCATGTGGATGTCCCTGCTCTTAATTATCAGGAGATATCCGACAGATCGCAATCTGAAACCTCCGCCGTAATAAAAAAGCGTATTAATAATGTTCGCAGGATTCAGCAGGAAAGGTTTAAAGGAAAAAAGATTTTTTGCAATGCTCATATGCATCCAAAGGATATAAAGGAACATTGTCAGCTTGACGGTCAGACTCAGTCACTTATAAAGACAGCTATAAATAGTTTAGGGTTGAGCGCGAGAGCTTATGATAAAATATTAAAGATTGCGCGCACAATTGCGGATATGGAACAAGTTAAAAATATAACCGCTGCCCATGTGTCAGAAGCGATTCAATATAGAAGTATGGATAGAAATTTTTGGGGAAGTAAATAGAGGAAAAACATTATGGCAGATATAGTAGTAAAAACAGTAAATCTTACAAAAGAATACGTGATCGGCATCCGGAAAAAGACAAGGGTTTTGGCTTTAGACCATCTGGATATAGAGATTAATAAGGGAGAAACATTTGGACTGCTTGGGCCAAATGGTTCAGGCAAGACAACAACTCTTAAGTTATTGCTAGATTTCATATCTCCCAGCCAAGGGCAGGGATGGGTTTTGGGTAAGCGGTTAGGCAATATAGAGGCAAAAAACAGAATTGGATATTTATCAGAGGTTTCGTATTTATACAGCTATCTTACAGCATGGGAATTGCTTGATTTTTGTGGAAGCCTGTTTGGAATAGCATCAATAGAAAGAAAAAGACGCATTGATAAAATACTGGATTTAGTCGGTCTTGCAGAAAAAGCGCATGTCAGGCTTTCTTCATATTCCAAAGGCATGCTGCAGCGCGCCGCGCTTGCGCAAACCCTGATCAATGACCCGGATCTTCTGCTTCTTGATGAGCCAACATCAGGTTTGGATCCTATTGGGCAGAGGGAAATGAGAGATGTGTTTCTCAAATTAAGGGAACAAGGCAAGACTCTTTTTCTATGTTCTCACCAGCTCTCTGAGGCAGAACTAATTTGCGACAGAATAGGCATTTTGCATAAAGGAAGGCTAAGTAAAATTGGAAAGCTTGATGATCTTTTAACTATGAAACACGCAGTTAAGATCAAAGCGACGAACATTGATAAAGAAACTAATGATAAGCTAAACAAAATTATCGAAATTTCAATTGTGGAAGATGAAGCTGACAAAGGCATGCTTGAAATTAGCCTTGATGAGCATCTTGTTAATGATGTTATAGACGTTCTAAGATCAAATAACAGCCGGATATTATCCATAATGCCAACAAAGAGGTCGTTAGAAGAAATCTTTGTTGAAGCAGTGGAGAATTGATACTCTTGCAGAATAAAGGCATTCCTATAAAAATACATTAGTATTCATATACAATCTATTTCGAATTATTTTTTTTGAAATGATCATATCCAAACTTAGTAAGTTTGGTTAATCTATTGCCTTTTTTTAGATGAACACTTCTGCCTTTTATAATTTCGCCAACACAGTAACCGTATGCTTTTTTGCTTCTTTCTTTTGAAACAGTATAAACAAGTTCAAAATCCTCTCCTCCATACAGAGCAAAATCCAAGGCGTTCTCTCCACAAGCTTGAGCAGCCATATAAGTCTGCCTATCTATGGGAACTTTATCTGCATATACGATAGCTCCGCACTTGCTTTGCTCGGAGATATTTCTGAGCTCGGATGCAAGGCCGTCGCTTATATCCTCCATTGCATTAGCATAACCTGCAATTTCCCATGAAACGTCAAGTCTTGATTTGGGTGTGGTGTGATATGCTTTAATTTTTTCAAATCCTTTTATTTCCCTTCTAAAAAGATGCAAGCCTGCTGTTGATGCACCAAGAAGTCCTGTTACGAATATAAGGTCGCCCGGTTTTGCATCTTTTCTCATACAAAGATATTTTTTATCTATTTCACCTATCAAAGTTATAGTGATGACATTAACGTCTCCATGTGTAGTATCTCCTCCGATTATATCAACGTTGTACTGTTTACACCTCTTTCTCATCCCCTTGTATATTCCATCAACCATATGCATTGTTGAATCGGATTTTAATACAAGAGAAACCAATACATAGAGAGGCTTTCCTCCCATTGCAGCAATATCGGAAAAATTACTTTCAATGGCTTTTATGCCGACCTGCTCAGGAGTAAAATAGGAAAAAGAAAAATGGTCATTCTCAACAATAGTGTCCGTTGTTAATAAAAGAAACTTGTTCCCATATTTTATTACAGCAGCATCATCTCCTATGCCGCAGATTACTTCCTTTCTTATCGGGCCAGCAGTAATATGCTTTATTAACTCAAACTCTCCGTTAAGCTTTGTCATTGCCAGTCCTTCATTACGCAAAACTCTCCGCACATTGTGCATTCTTCATC
>JAGMBN010000127.1 GCA_023129655.1 bacterium
GTTGTTATTTTGTTTAGCGGAATACTTATATTGGGGTTGGGGCTGGTTGACGATATTCATAAATTATCCGCAAAAACAAAACTAATGGCGCAGATAATGGTTGCATTACTGCTTATTAGCTTTGGCATAAGAATAACGCTTTTTATGAAGAATAATTTTATTAGCAGTATTATCACACTTGTATGGATAATTGGGATTACGAATGCATTTAACCTGCTGGATAATATGGATGGACTCGCAGCAGGTGTGGCGTTTATTGCATCTATGATATTTTTCGCGATAGCAGCATTCCAAGGTCAGATTTTCACTGCAACAATACTTTTAGTTTTTGCCGGAAGCGTGTTCGGGTTTTTGCGTTATAATATGCATCCTGCCAGGATATTTATGGGAGATGCAGGCAGTATGTTTATAGGCTATATACTGGCTGTGTTAACAATTGTAAGTTCCTATTATACAAAAAGCAGCCCCACGTTGTTTCCTGTGATTATGCCTGTTTTAATACTTGGAGTGCCGATTTTTGATACAATCTCTGTGTTGATTTTGAGGATTAAGAATAAAAAAGCTATTTCACAAGGGGATATGAATCATTTTTCACACAGACTTGTTAAGTTGGGAATGACGCAGAAACAGGCAGTATGGTTTATTTATCTGGTTACCTTCTGTGTGGGGATCAATGCTTTACTGCTTTGTTTTGTTAATATATGGGGCTCAGGTGTAATATTTGTTCAGGCAGTGTGTATATTCATAATTATTGTAGTTTTAGAGAGGATAGCAAAGAGGAATAGTGATAAGAAAAGAGTTTGAAAAACTCGTAGCAGAAGCTGTTGACGAACTACCGGATGAGTTTCGGCGAAGAATGGAGAATGTGAATATATCGGTAGAAGACAGGTCTTCTGAGGAGATACTAAGGAAACAGGAGATAAAGAGTCCAAGCACTCTTCTCGGATTGTATCAAGGCATTCCTATAAAGAATAGGGGAGTGCATTATTCAAACGTCCTTCCCGATATGATAACTATTTATCAAAAACCTATTGAAATGTTATGCGGCAATGAAGATGGAATAAAGGAAAGAGTTAGAGAAGTAGTTATGCATGAGCTTGGTCATCATTTTGGAATGACTGAAGAAGATCTGGCATGAATAATAAGAAACAATTATTTTAAAATGGAATATTTTAACATTTATATTGACAAAATAATTCCGATAAGGAATAATAGTGAGTAGTTGGCAAATAGAATCTACTGAGAAATATGAACGGAAGTTTCGCTGGTATGAGAAAAAATGAGCTAATGAATTATCGGCTGTTCTTGGCAATTTGGATACGTATTTTGAAAGTTTACGACGTGATATAAATCCGTTGCAAATAAATGCTGGTTTTATACATCATGAACCAATTGGAATTAAAGCAGTTGATCAAAAAGGTGGTAACAAAAAAATCAAACTTAAACAAACGCGCTTATATATTTTTCCTTATACCGAAGAAAAAGTATTATATGCCTTAACTATAGGAGATAAACAAAGTCAAAAAGAAGATATTAAATGGTGTCAAGATTTTGTTAAAAAGATAAAAGGAGGAGCTTGATATGGGTAAACGTGTAAATAGCGTTTTGCAATCGGTTAAAGAAATTTCTACAACAAAAAGTTTTAAAAAGAAATTTGCAGAAGAAGTTCAAAACAAATCCGTTGCTAAATTTTTATTCTCTCTGAGATGTGGTCACAAATTAACACAAAAACAATTGGCAGGGAAAATTAGATGTTCTCAAGGCAGAATTTCGAAAATCGAGTCTTCCTGCAATCGAGAATTGACCATTAAAGATTTGATGGACTATGGAAACGCTCTCAATTTGCAATTAGAAGTAGGATACCAAAACAAAAATGCCAGAATTGTAGATTTAATCAAGTGCCACGCTTTTAAAATTAAAGAGTATTTAGAAAAGTTGGTAGGTTTAGTAAAAGGAGATGAGATAATGGCTGCACACGTTTTAAAATTTCATTTGGAAGCTTATGACAATATAACTAATTTTATTTTAAAAAACATTCCTGATCTGCATAAAAAATCATTAAAACCTTTCAAAGAACCTGTTCATATATCTACTCCATTAGATGATGAATTAAAGATGCCACAAGAGAAAGAATTAATAAAAGCTTAATCATTTGTTTTTATACAAAACAATTTTAAGTATAGTAGCGTTAAAGCAACAGTAAACGTTCAATAATTAATGTTAGAGAAAAAAATGATAAAAAATGAAAGAATCTTTTATTCATCTAATTACTTGCGAGATAGAAGTTATTTGTTTTGTAAAAAAGCAGGTTTAGATGAATTGACTCTTGAACTAATATCTGAGGGAAAACAGTCGGATTACTAAAATTTAGAACAAGAAATAGAAAAGGAGAAGACAAATGACAGTTGATATATTACGCGAAGTACTGGGATGGTGCGCTGTAATTAATATAGGATTATTGTTGTGGTGGTTTTTATTCTTTGCATTTGCTCATGATTTGGTTTATCGCATGCATAGTAGGTGGTTCAAGATTCCAGTTGAGACGTTCAATACAATTCATTATGCTGGCATAGCTTTTTATAAAATAGCTATCCTTGTCTTTAATATTATTCCGTATTTTGTGTTACGAATTGTCGGATGATTCGTCCTTATGTCGCGATAGGCAAAGAATAGCTCTTGATTGTCAACCCCCATAATAATAGAATAACGATAATTTATATGGTGGGAATATGTTTTCAAAAGTTTATGGCTGCGCAGTTGTTGGAATTGGCGGCAAAATAATAGAGGTTGAAACTGATGTGGCTAACGGCTTGCCGTCGCTTACGATTGTCGGGCTTCCCGATAATGCGGTAAAAGAGAGCCGTGACAGGGTTAGATCTGCGATAAAGAATTCGGGATTTGTTTTTCCTCAAAAAAGAATAACAATTAATCTGGCGCCGGCGGAACTCAAAAAAGAAGGCTCGGCATTTGACCTGCCCATTGCTTTAGGAATACTTGCATGTTCCGGCTATATAAGTGACCAAACTATGAGCAAGCATTGTTTTGTTGGAGAGCTTTCGCTTGATGGTGATATTAGATCTGCTAA
>JAGMBN010000128.1 GCA_023129655.1 bacterium
AGTTCTTTTTCTTTGAGAACAATATCCCAGTAAGCTGTTTGGGCTTTATAAAGAGCATTCTCAATTTCGTTCAGAGAAGAATATTCTGCATTGTCTATATTAATTTTTGTTATCTTAATCTCAGCCCTGTCAGTTAAACCAAAAAAGTTTTTCCCTAATGATTGATTGAGAGAAAATTTTAAACTAGATTCATTATAGTTATTTATCGCAGAAGAAGATGAATTTGCATCAACTAATGAATGTTCCGTGTCTATTTTAATGCTTGATCCTGTCGGAAGTTTTTTCTCCAGTCCAAGTGAATATTCATTTACAGCGGTTTTTGTTCTGGCGAGAGTTGTTGCAGACTTTTTCTTATCATCCTCATAGCTTGCGCCTGAATTCAGGAATGTATCAAAGATTGATTTTGCCTTTCCAAGAGATATTCTTTCTTTATATGCATCAATCCTTGCAATCTGGATATCTAATGAATTTTCAAGTGCTAGTCTGGTAACATCTTCAATTGAAATTTGTTGCTCCGCATACAAACTTTGTAATAGTAGAAAAAGCAGTGTTGTTATAAGAACAGTCTTATTTTTCATCTCGGAATAACCTCCGAATTAGTCTTCCTAATTCGAAATATACACTATTTTTATTGAATTGTCATTCGCATTTGTTCAGAAGCATCCCCAATCACGCATCAAAATTCATAAGTAGAACATCCCCCTACCCCCTTCAAAGGGGGAAAACGGTTGAGTAAAAAGCTGCATGAACAAAAATTCCCCCTTTGAAGGGGGTAGGGGGATGTAAAAAGACCACTTTTTAATAAATTTTTAAAAAATCCTTGACAAATATATCCTATTCGGATATATTGGGATACATAAGGAACAATTAGGATTTATTGTATATCCACTGAAAAGGGGGCGATGCTATGAAACATTAAAACAACGATTAAAAATGTGGCGTATGTATAAAAAATATTTTAAAAGAAAAGGAGAAAAAATGTCAAACGAATTAAGGACAGAAAAAGTTAATATTCGAGTAACACCTGAAGAGAGATCTTTTTTAGAGAAACTAGCCCATCAGAACAATGTCGATAGCCTATCAATGTGGTTACGAAAGATGATTATGGATCACACGGTTTGCATAGGCGCTGGCTGGAATAGATTCTTGAAGTATGATCAACTTGCTATACTGCACGACAACAAAAACAAAAAAGTTGTCTATGTATCCGATGCTAGAGGACTTTTCTTGTATCGAAAACTCCCAACTTCGCTTTTCAACAATAATCTTGATGCAATTATTATGAGTGTCGAGACCAAAAAAAAAGACAATATCCTTATTAAATTAGACCCTGCTTCAGGAAAGAAAACTGTCACAAAATTAGACCATTTTATAGAAAATATAGTAGGTGCAGAAAACGAGAGACAAGAAGCTAATATAGTAAGCTACAATAATGAGCCTATTATTCAAAATCACAAAGGACTCTACCAAATAGTATTTTTTGAGGGAAATAGCAGAAAATTACGAATTCAATATCACTATTACAAACTGATAAAAGAGCTTTATGGCACAGAAGTTTCACAAATTTTCATTGTGAGAAATCAACTTGAGATTTATAACACGGCTGGTGAGCTTCTATCACTTGTTATGGCTGTTGTTGATTAAGAGATGGCATTAGGCGGAGGAAAAAGGAAAAAAGTGGGACAGCGACCTTCTCTCAAAACTTGTACTTAAATCCTTGAACATCTGGATTCTGCGGTAAAGTAGCAGAATGACGTAATAAAGCAAAGGAACAGGCGTGCCAGTCCCCAAATCCAAAAAGGGTGAGATTGCTTCTCTCCGTTTGCAATGACAGGAAAAGGATAAAACCGCCAGCTAAAGCAGGCGGTTGCGGTGGATGAGGCAACAGATAGCGGAGAGGACAACGGACTGCTTCAGCTGTCTGGTGGAATAAGCAGTTGTTGGGGAAACTCCAGCATATTTTTTATTGATGTTTTAAGTAATTTTAGGTATGGTAGCATTAAAGCAAATGTTTAATAAATTATTACGTTAAAACAACTAACATAAAGGTAAAAAAATGAGAAAAAATTATCTTCTAACTCCAGGACCGACTTCTGTGCCTTCTGATGTTCTTTTAGAATTAGCTAAACCTATTGTGCATCACAGAACCCCTCAATTTGCTGAAATATTTCACTCTGTGATTGAAGGGTTGAAATATGTTTTTCAGACAAGAAATGATGTTCTTGTATTTGCTTCATCAGGCACAGGGGCTATGGAAGCAAGTGTTGTTAATCTTCTGTCTCCAGGAGATAAAGTTCTAACAATTAAAGGTGGTAAGTTTGGAGAGAGATGGGATGAAATATGTAAGGCATACAACATAGAAACTTTTCCAATAGACGTTGAATGGGGTAAGCCTGTTAATCCTGAGGACGTAAGGGATATTTTAGAAAAAGAGAAAGGAATAAAAGCTGTTTTTGCAACATTAACAGAAACATCAACAGCGGTTGTGCATGATGTCAAAGCGTTAGGCAGTATTGTTAAGGATTTTCCGGCTGTCTTAGTAGTAGATGCTGTTAGCGGGCTTGGAGCAGTTGATATACAGACTGACAAATGGAATGTAGATGTAGTAGTAGCTGGTTCTCAAAAGGCGTTAATGCTGCCTCCCGGATTGGCATTTGCAAGTGTAAGCGATAAAGCATGGGATTTGGTAGAGAATTCCAAATGTCCTAAATATTACTGGAGTTTTGCAAAGGCAAGAAAATCCTTAGAAACTGATCAGACGCCATATACTCCTGCTGTGTCACTAATAGTTGGTTTAAGTAAGTCTTTAGAAATGATAAAAGAAGAAGGACTTGAGAATGTGCTTGCAAGACACAGCAAATTAGCTGAAGCTACGCGAGCTGCAATAAAAGCCATGGGGCTTGAGCTTTTGGCTCCAGAGTCTCCATCAGACGCAGTAACAGCTGTTAAGGTTCCAGATGAAATAGATGGTGTAGATTTAGTAAAGACCTTAAAGAAGAGATATGATGTTATGATTACCGGTGGTCAAGCGCA
>JAGMBN010000129.1 GCA_023129655.1 bacterium
CCGCCAAGAGTGAAACTCGGTCTGATAATAACAGGTAGAGCGATTCTTCTAAGCGCATCTCTTGCCTGAGCCATACTATGAGCCAGCGCGCTTTGAGGCAAGTCCAATCCTATCTTCTGCATCGCTTTCTTGAAGTCCTCTCTGTTCTCAGCCTTCTTTATTGCATCATAATCAGCGCCAATCATCTCTACATTATATTTACTCAGAATACCTGCCTCAGATATCTGCATTGCTGTATTTAAACCGGTCTGTCCGCCTAATGTTGGAAGCAAAGCGTCGGGTCTCTCTTTTTCAATGATTTTTTCCAGAACATCCGCTGTTACAGGTTCAATATAAGTAGCGTCAGCTAATTCAGGGTCAGTCATTATTGTTGCCGGATTTGAATTAAGAAGTATGACTTTAAATCCTTCTTCTCTAAGTGCCTTGCAAGCCTGCGTTCCGGAATAGTCAAATTCACAAGCCTGACTTATAATTATAGGTCCTGAACCTATGATCAGAATCTTTTTTATATCAGTTCGTTTCGGCATAATTATATCTCACTGCTTTTTCTTTCATCTAAAAATGTTCTCTCTGTCATTGCGAACCGAAGGTAAAGCAATCTCGTCTTTTAAGATTGCCACGTCGCTAACGCTCCTCGCAATGACATTTTGGTTGATATTTAAAAACACTATTTGAACGCGCAGACTACAAACAATCCTTCCATTTGATTGAGATCGATATTATCAATACACAGGTGCTCATATTTATTCTCTCGCAAAATTACTCTTATGAACTCTAATCTGCAGAAACCTGCTTTTGCAAAGAGCTTTTGAATATCCTCCGCGTTCCTAAATCTCCACCCAGGTCGTTCTTCATCGGCAAAATATGTATTGGACATTATAATATCATATTTTCGTCCTAACTCATTCCACTGATCTTTTGTCAATCCCATCTTTGAATCACGTCCGTCCACTCGCTTACCGTGACGCTTACAGAAATAATTAAAAGATGCATCCCCTGGATGCTGTTGTGGCTGCCAAATTGTGGTGGTATCAGCCGCTATAGTTGTGATGATAACACCGCCATTTCCTAGAAGATTATAAAAATTTTGCAGTACTTCAAGGTCATATTCTGGTCTTGGTGAACTACCTAACAGATGATCTGTGATAATTACATCGTATGAATTTTTATGGTCAGAGGTCTCTCTTTGAATGCTTTTTACTTCAACTTGGAAATTTGGACCTTGAGCAAACGGGTGTAATTCCATTAGCTTCATAATTCTCTTGATAGGTATGGAGCAAAGGTCAATAGTTTTAAAAAGGCTAATGTGATTCACGTCAAATATTTTCTCAACAGCTTCATAGCCGCAGAGAGCTGTTTCTTCGCAACCACAACCAGCGTGAAGAATTTGAAGATTGTCGCCATACTTTCCAATATTCATCTTATGTAAACTTTCAACCAAGTGACAAAATGGATAAAAACCATAAGCGTCAAACTCATATTGTTGTGCCACAATGCTTGGATAGAAGAGATAATAACAGACTAAATCTCGCAGAGAACTCTCATCCCAAGTAGAATCAAAGTAGCTTGCTTTTAGTAAGGTATCTATTGCAACGTCAATGTTTTTAGGAAACAACAATCCGTATTCTTGAGCATAGTTAGGTATGGTTGTAAGATCAAAATCAAAAAGCGACCTTGCCATATCTATATTACAGTTATTATTCATGTTAATTCGTCAATTTATTATCAGAAATAATCTTCAAACCTTTTAATCACCTTCACTTTTATCTTTTATGTGTGATTTTTTGCATCCATTTTTATCTCTATTAACCTACGCTCTCTTTGCAGTTATTTAGGGCAGGTTTAAAAGCTGCCCCTACACTCATTGTTTTAGATTCGTCGCCCACTGGGTGACGAATTTCAGGAAGCCTGTCATAATAATAATTCTCTATTCACTAAACTAACTTCCTCAACCTTCTCAATCAGCAAAATATTGTGTCCCCATGGCAATTTTGCAACAAGTTGTTGTAATTTAAAACTAATGTTACTCTCATCTAATTGTGCCACAGGTTGTGGCACTTTTTTCTGTTTCTCAATTTTTGCAACAGGCTGTTGCAAAATTGATAAATTCGGATACTCTCTAAAAAAACGAATCATTCGCTTTAGATTGCGTTCAGAAAAGCCTTTAATCTCCGGCATTTCATTATGAATATCTTTTGATAAATTCGGAATAATGCCGGCGCCCCACCCTTCCGCTTTTTGTCGTTTCTCTATCATCTGACCAATATCCCAGTAAAGATATATCAACTCAGCATTTACAGATAAAACAGCTTTAGTCCGTGCTGTTTGAATCCTGCTCTTAATTTGCACCAAAAATTTCTGATATTCTCGTTTTGCAATCCTCATTTAACACATTCCCTTTCTGTCATTGCGAATCCCGAACACTTTCGGAATGAAGCAATCTTGTTTTTCTCCATCATATCCATAAATCTCTTAAACAGATAACCTGCATCATGCGGACCGGGGGATGCTTCAGGATGAAACTGCACTGAGAATATGGGCAGCTTCTTATGTCTCATTCCCTCTAATGTATTGTCATTAAGATTGATGTGTGTAACTTCTATATCCGCCTTATTCAAAGAATCTATATCCACGCAGAAGCAATGGTTTTGAGCGGTAATAGCTACTTTCCCTGTTTCTAAATCCTTAACCGGATGATTTCCGCCATGGTGGCCGAATTTGAGTTTATAAGTCTTTCCGCCCAGAGCCAATCCCAATATCTGGTGTCCTAAACAGATTCCGAATATCGGTAACTTTCTCAGCAGTTTTTTTACTGTTTTCACCACATACGGTATACCTGCCGGGTCTCCCGGACCATTGGAAAGTAATATGCCGTCAGGTTTCATTTTTAAAATTTGTTCCGCTTTTGTTTTTGCAGGAACAACAATTGCTTGACACTCACATTCTTCAAGAATTCGTAATATATTAAATTTTACTCCGCAAT
>JAGMBN010000013.1 GCA_023129655.1 bacterium
AGGGGATGCCATTATTGCCGCAACAGCTACAGAAAACAATCTTATTCTGGCAACAGGCAATAAGAAACATTTTCAAAATATTCAAGATTTACGATTACATGTATTCAGACCTTAATTATCAAGTCTTTTATCTATAACAAAAGCAAGAATTAAAATGAACCTGAAATATACTCCTAAGATTACAATCTTCTGCTGCGAGAATTCAGTTTACGAAACTGTGTTAAGTGTTAGTAAACCTAACAGCAATATTCAAGTTATAAAGGTCCCATGTTCCGGGAAGATTAGCAGTATTCATATACTTAAATGTTTTGAATCCGGGAAGGATATGGTTATAGTAATTGCATGCATAGAAGAAGCATGTCACTTTATAAATGGAAATATAAGAGTAGAAAAAGCTGTGGAAGCCACTTGTAATATGTTGAAAGAATTGGACATTGAGGATAAACGCTTGCAAATTCTCAACTTTGCACCTAATATGGAAGAGAAATTTCGTATAGCTTTTGAGGATGTAATGTTACAGGCTTCAGAGTTTGGGCCAATATATAAACTTGTTGGAAGAGGTGATAAGAATGATAACAGAAAAAGATAAAGCTATAATCTTAGAGTATGCTAAGAAATATAATGTTTCTTTTCTTTACCTTTTCGGTTCGTCATTAGATGACAATGATGAAGCCAATGATATTGATTTGGCAGTAAAGGGGATTATGCCAAAATTATTCTTTAAATTTTATGGAGAATTATTAAGGAATTTGTCCAAACCCGTAGATCTCATAGATCTGTCTAAAAAATCATTATTTAATCAAATAGTTGAAAGGAAAGCGGTTAAGATATATGGATGATGAATTAGTTCAAGAAATTTCGGCTGAAAAGGAACATATTTCACAGACACTTTGTGCATTACAAGAAGCTTTAGAACGTAAAAGAAAGACCGTTGTTGAATTAGCTGCTGTTGCTACGTTTTTGCAAAACACATACAATGGAATAGAGAATCTTCTTAAAAGGATACTAAAATTTAATGGCGTATCTATCCCAATTTCAGAATCTTCTCATAAAGATTTGCTAGCATTGTCTGTTGATAATCAAATAATTTCGCTTAAACTTTCGAGAAAATTTGATGAGTATCGCGCATTTAGACATTTTTTCGTCCACGGATATGGCATAATGTTAGACGAGGAACGATTAATATCGCTTGCTGAAAATCTACCAAATATATGGAAACAATTTGAGTCGGAATTGGATCTGCTAATGAAATTATTGTGAGGAGGTGATTGAAGAAAAAGCTGCTAAACAATTGTGGAGTTGTAAAATAATAACGTAACGGAAAAAGGAGAAATAGAATGAAGAAGTTTATAGTTGCATCAATAGTAATGGCGCTGGTTTTTTCTGCAGGTGCCGCTGCATTTGCTCAGGAAGGAGAATCGTTAATAGGACAATCAAATCAGGCAACTAGGGAGTTACTCTTTATGCCGACATGGCTGCCGGCGCCGATTATTGCGCCGCTTGTATCAATCCCATGGAAGCTGTTCACATGGAGAGCCAAACCGGATGATTATCCTTTAAGTCCTAATCTTTATCGCGAAAAGGAAAAAAGAACTATATTTGAGGTTCTTATAGCTACGCCGGTAATAGCCGCAGAATCGTTTGTTACAGGTCTTGTCTGGGGCGTTCCGCTCGGAATATGGCAAATGATAAGATGGGGAAAACCCGGATATTTTGGACGCACTATTCAGGTTACGCATAATAGATGCTATGAGTTTCATATAAGATATCTGAATCAGGCAGGATACTAAACACATGTCTGCAAAGATTATAGATGGTAAGGCGATTGCTGCCGAGATGCAGGAGGAGATGAAAGGTGAGGTAAAGGCTCTTAAAAATAAACCCGGTCTTGCTGTTGTGCTTGTAGGGGATAATCCTGCTTCAAGGGTTTATGTGAATATGAAGAAAAAAGCCTGCGCAAGGTTGGAGATATATTCTGAGGAGCACAAACTGCTGCGAGAAACTTCGGAACAAGACCTGCTGGAACTTATTAATAAGCTCAATGTAGACGAAAAGATTCATGGCATTCTTGTTCAGCTTCCTTTACCAGATCACATTAATGAAGGTAAAATTCTTAACGCTATTGATCCAGCAAAGGATGTTGACGGTTTTCATCCGATAAATGTGGGCAATCTTGTTATTGGCAAGCCTTCTTTTCTGCCATGCACCCCATATGGCATTCAGCAGCTTCTTCTTAAAAGCGGCATCCGGATTGAAGGAAAACATGTTGTTGTAGTTGGCAGGAGTAATATTGTAGGAAAACCTGTTGCCCTAATTCTGCTTCAAAAAGCGCAAGGCGCTAATGCAACAGTCACTGTATGCCATTCACGAAGTGGGGACCTGTCTTACTATACAAAACAGGCGGATATATTGATCGCTGCTATTGGAAGAGCGGAAATGATAAAGAAGAATATGGTCAAAGAAGGCGCAGTAGTTATAGATGTTGGAGTTAATCGGGTTGATGATCCAAGCTCAGAAAGGGGATACAAACTTGTTGGGGATGTGGATTTTGAGGAAGTGAAAGAAATAGCGAGCGCTATTACACCTGTTCCGGGCGGCGTTGGGCCAATGACAATTACAATGCTTATGCACAATACTATAAAAGCCGCAAAAATGCAGAAAGATATAAGATGATAGTTGCTGATAGAAAGCCTATTCAGGAAATTCTGGATATGCTTGGAGATTGCGAGAAATTACTTATTGTTGGCTGTAACGCTTGTGTAGCCATTTGTATGGCAGGCGGAGAAAAAGAGGTTTCTGAACTAGCTTCTTTAATTAAAATAGCCAAGAAGAAGCAAGGTAAGACCATAAAAATTACAGAACAAGTTACAGAACGTCAGTGTGAAGAAGAATTTGTTAAAGAAATAGAGAGCGAAATTAAAGCACATGATAAAATTCTTTCCATGGCCTGCGGAGTAGGAGTGCAGCTCATTGCAAAGATGTATGAAAAAAAACTAGTTTATCCTGCGCTTAACACAAAGTTTATGGGTCTGCCTGAGGAACAGGGACAATGGGCTGAAACATGTGCAGGATGTGGAGACTGCAGACTAGCGGATTTTGGAGGTGTATGTCCTGTTGCCAGGTGTTCAAAGAACCTGCTTAATGGTCCATGTGGAGGATCAGTAGATGGTAAATGCGAAGTGGATCCGGATAATATTGAGTGCGCATGGCAGCTGATTTTTGACAGAATGAAGATGCTTAAACAGGTTGATAAGCTTCTTAAAATAGAGCCTGCAAAAAGCTGGAAAACGTCAAGAGACGGCGGTCCAAGAAAAGTCATCAAAGAAGATGTAAGGTTGTGATAACCCATGAAATCAGGAAGTAATCTTGAGACTGTTTTAAATTCAGGTAAGTTCGCTGTTACTGCAGAACTGGGTCCTCCAAAGAGCGCAAACAAAGAGTTTGTTGTAAAACGGGCGCAGATATTAAAAAATTACGTAGACGCAGCAAACCTTACTGACAATCAAACTGCAATAGTCAGAATGTCCAGTACAGCCGCAGCCAGAATAATTCTGGATCAAGGTGTTGAGCCTGTGATTCAGATAACCTGTCGGGACCGCAATAGAATTGCAATACAGAGCGATGTTCTTGGCGCAGCTGCGTTAGGGGTAAAGAACATTCTTTGTATTACCGGTGATCACCAGTGCTTTGGAAACCATCCTGATTCAAAAAATGTGTTTGATATAGATTCCATACAGCTTGTGAGTGTTCTTAAAATGATGAGGGATGAACAAAAGGTTTTAGGCGGTGATGCGATAAAAACGCCTCCACAAATCTTTATAGGCGCAGCAGCAAACCCTTTTGCAGATCCTCTGGAATTCAGAGTTATAAGACTTGAGAAAAAGATAAAAGCTGGAGCGGATTTTATTCAAACACAGTGTATATTTGATATGAACAGGTTTTCTGAATGGATGAAAATGATGGAGGATAAAGGATTAGACAGAAACACGCACATTCTCGCAGGCGTTACTCCCATTAAATCATATAATATGGCAAAGCATATGGCTGAGAATGTATCAGGGGTTAGTGTGCCTCAGGAAATCTTGAAACGTATGGGAAAAGCTAAAGACTCTAAAGAAGAAGGGGTAAATATATGCGTTGAAACCATAGAAGAGTTGAAAAAGATAAAAGGCATTCATGGTATTCATATAATGGCAGTTCAGTGGGAAGAAGTAGTACCTGAGATTGTAAAAAGAGTCGGATTATATCCAAGACCGAAAATATAATTTTGAATTTAACTCACCCTGACCCTCTCTTGGGAAGAGAGGGAAAATGCTATCCCTTCTCTTTGAAGAGAAGGGATAGGGGATGAGTTAGAGGGAAAAGAAAATGACAGATAAAAAAGAAAGTTCTGTTAGTTCTGATGAACTTGATAAAAATTTTAAGTATGAAGTCGCTGCGCAGCCGGGTGGAGAAAACATAAAAAAATGTTTTTCCTGCGGCACATGCACTGCTGGATGTCCTGTTAGTGAAGTAGAGGAAGAATTTAATCCAAGAAAAATTATTCGCATGGTCCTGCTCGGCATGAAGAAAGAGGTACTATCCTCTAAAGTAATCTGGTATTGCTGCAGCTGTTATACATGCTACGCTCAATGCCCACAGAACGTTAAGTTTACAGATGTTATGGCAGCGCTCAGGCACATAGCAATAAAGGAAGGTTATGTTAGGAAGGATTTTTTAGATAAGGTGTACAATATTGATAATCTGGCGCAGAAAATAAGACTTGATATTATTAAGTGTCTGACAAAAGAGCAATTGTCTGATAAAACAGAAAAAAACATAATAGGCAAGGTCAAAGATTTCATAAAAACTCAGGAGGAAAAAACATGTCATTACAGGCCATCATAAATTTCTTTTTACTAATCACGTTAATTGCAGTGATTGTAATAAATATATTCCTTTTATTGAAAAAGCGAAAGAATGTTACAGAAACAAAATATCACGGTGCGCTTGAGAAACTTAATAAGGATCTTCAGGGACACGTTAATGAGCTTTCCAGTAAGGTCAGGCAGCTATCAGCGATACAAAGCATAAGCAGTGTTTTTGTATTGTCTGGGAATCTGGACCAAATCCTGCATAAAGTTATTCATGTTGTGACAAAGGCGCTTGATTGCAAAGTAGGAAGCATAATGATTTTAAATAAAGATAAAAACATATTGAGCATAAAAGCGTCTGTTGGTTTAGGGGATGAAATAATAGAGAATACCAGAATAAAACTTGGAGAAGAAAAAGAAATCTCAGGATGGGTGGCGCAGGAAAGACAATCGCTGCTTATAGAAGATATTGAAAAATCAAGATTTTCAGGAACAGATAATCCTATATACGAAGGGAAATCCTTATTATGCGTTCCTATTATCTCAAAAGGAGCATTGCTTGGTGTTATAAACTGCACAAATAAGAATAACAGGGAACTCTTTACTCAAGATGAATTAGATTCTCTAGTAGCTATTGCGAGTCAGGCTGCTATATTAATTGAAAATGTTCGCGCGTATCACAATGTTGCCACGAAAGCAAAAGAACACTCCACTCTATGCAGTCTTAGTGAAAAAATTAACCTTTCACTTAATCTGCAGGAGACACTTGATTACATTGCAAAAATGGCAACAGATATAACAAATGCTGAGTTATGCTCTTTGAGACTACTGGATGATGAGGACAAGAGCAAGCTTCTGATTCGTGCAGGACATAATCTGAGCGATGAGTATATGAGAAAAGGACCGTTGGAAATGGGAGAAGGTGTCGGAGGTTATGTTGCAGAGCATGCAGAGCCTGTTGCAATAGGCGATATTCGAAAAGACAAAAGGGTAGATTATAATGAATTCCTAAAAAATGAGGGATTGATTGCCTTACTTTCTGTCCCAATAAAATCTAAGATTCGAGTAATAGGATTGATCAGTGTTTACAAGAAATCTCCGCATGAATTTGAACAGAACGATATTGACTTATTGAGTGCGTTCGCAAATCATGTTTCGGTTGCCATAGAAAATGCCAAGCTTTACGATACTATCAAAAAGAATTATTTTGGCACAATAGAAACCCTTTCTCTTGCAATTGAAGCAAGAGATCTATACACACGTGGGCACTCAGAACGTGTTACAAATTACGCTATTGACATAGCAAAGGAACTCGGGATAAAAAATGAGTTATTAGAAATCATTAGATACGCAGGACGGTTGCATGATATTGGCAAGATTGCCATCCCGGACGAAATATTGAACAAACCAGGAAAATTAACTACTGCAGAATTTGCGGAGATTAAAACACATCCAAGAAAAGGAGCGGAGCTCGTAGAACCGCTGGAGTTTCTCAAAGATGCAGCTCCATTAATAAGGCATCATCACGAACGTTTTGATGGAAGAGGATACCCTGATGGTCTTGAAAAAATGAACATACCGCTTATTGCAAGAATTCTGGCTGTTGCAGATTCTTTTGATGCAATGACATCCAAGAGACCCTACAGGCAGAGACCAATGAATGAAGATGAAGCTATTGAGGAACTCAAGAAGAATAAAGGAACACAATTCGATCCACAAGCAGTAGATGCTTTTATAAAGGTAATCAAGCGGTAAAAAGTGAAAGCACTTAAAATTACAAATAGTCAATAGAAGATGTGTAAAGCCAGAGATTGGATAAAAACAGCGCTATCTCATAAAGAGCCCAAAGCAGTACCATACTATTTTGACTTTACACCACCATCACGGCTGAATATAGAAGAATACTATGGATCTCCTATTGAAGAGGTCTTGGAATTTCCGATCCGAATGCAGGGATGCAAAACTATTAAGCCTTTGTATGCAAATCCATCGGACTTTGGTAAAACAGCAGAGGATGAATTTGGTGTTATATGGTCTACCAGCAAGATTGATCGTGGAGCACCTATCGCTTCACCACTTAGCGACGCAGATATTTCTAACTATACATTCCCAGATTTCGCAGCCTCATACCGTTTTGAAGATCTTGGAAATTGGTGTAAGCAAAACAAGGAATACTATACCATTATCTGGGTAGGAGACCTTTGGGAACGGGCTACATTTATGCGGGGTATGGAGAATATCCTCATGGATCTAGTTCTCAATCCTAAATTTGTCGCTAAACTGCTTCATGCTATTGCCGACTATGTCATTGGAACTATGAAAATCTTATTTGATAGATTTGAGTTCGACTGCATTGCAATAAGCGATGACTATGGGGCACAAAACTCCATGTTAATGTCTCCAGCGGATTGGAGAAAATTTATAAAACCACACTTAGCCGACATATACAAATTTGCCAAAGACCACGGCAGAACGGTATTTCAGCATTCGGATGGATATATTTATCCTGTCATTGGAGATATGATTGATATGGGCTGCGATATTCTGCATCCGATTCAGCCCGAGGCTATGGATATTTCCAAACTGAAACGCGAGTTCGGGAAAGACCTCACTTTTTGTGGAGGAATCAACACACAATATCTTTTGCCTCAAGGCACTCCCAAAGAAATTCGTAGCGAAGTTAAAAAGTTGAAACAGGAATTAGGCAGTGGAGGTGGTTACATTGTAAGCAATGGCATCACCATTCAGTCAGATGTGCCGTTGGATAACATAATTGCTATGATTGATGAAGCATTGAAGAAAGACTAAAATGTTTGGGACGAGGAAGCCATCTTTTTGTCATTCCACGACTTGATCGGGGAATCCAGCGCTTTTCTGGATCTTCCTGTCAAGCAGGAAGATGACAGCTTGACATTGAAGTCCAAGTTGACTACAATTGTATTAATAATTGACTACAACGTTTATGGATATTTTTAAATTAACTAAATCAAAAACAAGAGAAGAAATTCTTCGCTTATTTTTTTTGGACACAAGAAAGAGATATTATTTAAGAGAGATTGAAAGGATTCTTAATATTTCAGTTGGGAATATTCGCAGGGAGCTTTTATCTTTAGAAAAATCCGGATTATTTAAGCATGAAGAGGTAGGGAATCAAGTTTATTATTCAGTAAATAAGGAAGCACCAGTCTTTGATGAATTCAGTAAAATTGTTTCCAAAACTATTGGAGTAGGAGGAATAATAAAAAATGCTTTAAAAAAAATCAAGGGGATTAAACTCGCTTTTATTTTTGGCTCTTATGCTAAAGGAAAAGAGGACTCTCTTTCTGACATTGACTTAATGGTTATTGGCAAGCCAAGTGAAGATGAATTAATTTCAGAGATTTTAAAAGTCGAAAAAAAGCTTAGTCGGGAAGTTAATTATCATATTTTCTCTCTGGCTGACTGGGAAAAAAGAATTAAAGGAGACAATTCATTTTTTAAAAACATTTTGTCTCAAGCAAAAATATTTTTAATTGGCGATAAAAATGAGTTATCAAGAATTAGTTAAAAAAGGATTACTGAGAAAAGAAAAAATTGGCTTTGATCAAATAGATAAGGTTTTAGAAAAAGCTTATCGGAATATCAAAAGCGCCAAGACTCTTCTTAAAGATAATGATGAAGAAGGGAGCTTCCAATTCGCTTATCAAGCCATGCTGTTAGCAGGAAGAGCATTGGCTTTTTCTTATGGATTAAGACCTCGCATTGTTGGATCTCATAAAATAGTAATAGATTTCACAGAAACAGTAATAGGAAAAGAATATAAAATTTTAGTTAGGAAATTTGATAAAGCAAGGAGAAAAAGACATTACTTAATTTATGGAATAGGATTAGTTATTTCCAAAACTGAAGCAGAAAATGCTATTAGTTCGGCTGAAGAATTTTTAAGAATAATCAAAGAAATCATTCAGAGAAGAGATCCTCAAAGGAAGTTGATTTAGAGATAGTTCTTTAAAGATTCACAGAGAATCTTCAAATTGTTGGAAGAAAAAGCAAAAATGTTTTTTAGTAAGGAATGTTTGATATAAATATTTGTGAATGCGGATGTAGCAATATGCCTGCGAAAAGATCGCTTTTTGATTTTGACCTTACAACTATACCTAACTATGCTTGGGAATATGGATTGCTGTTTCCTGATAAGAATATCGATACAGCTACCAGTATTATAGCTAAATCCAATTACCTTGATTGTCCTTGGGGTGGAAATGTTTTGGACGACCTTAAATATTATTACGCTTTTTTCCCAGTTTTTGTTTCTTTGATGTTCAAGGAATTGACGCCTGATGTGGCGTATTACCCATTTCGTTGTTGGGCGAAAGCTCTACATGGAGATGTTTGTTTGAGAAATGCACGCAATCTAAAAGTTCTTCATGTTGGTTGCGCATGCGAAGAAACAGCTCTAAGTGGTTATAAGATGGTAGAAAACCTTTTTGGAGCAAAAAATTTAGCTGGTTTCTGAGAAGTGTGAGTGATATTGTAAATCTTTTTCAAGACGCAGGATTTAGCAGGCTAAAAATTAAGAGATTATGTTTGAAAGACGGTATTTCGTATGAAGACGTGGATTTAAATAGTAAAAATCCAGTAAATGTTAAGGGGTCTTTTATAGTATGCGCCATGAAGTAAATAAAACATTCATGTCGGCAAGTGGGTATGAAAGACGAGATTGCTTCATCCCGAAAGCATTCGGGATTCGTAATGACAGAAAGAGAATATTTTAGATGAAAAATAAAAATCAAAAACCTGTAGCTTCAGTAATGGTGGTTGGCGCTGGGATTGGGGGCATACAGGCGTCTTTAGACCTGGCTGAGTCAGGGTTTAAGGTTTATCTTGTAGAATCATCGCCGACAATTGGCGGTGTAATGGCTCAGCTTGATAAAACCTTTCCCACAAATGATTGCTCTATGTGCATAATGTCCCCGAAACTGGTTGAGTGCGGCAGGCATCTGAATATAGAGAATATTACCTATTCAGACATAGAAGATGTTTCAGGTCAAGCCGGTAATTTTATAGTACGCGTTAGAAGGAAATCCAGATTTATAGATATAACGAAATGTACCGGATGCGCTGAATGTGAAGATGTATGTCCTGTAAAGGTTCCTGATGAATTTAATCAGGAATTAGTTTCTCGTAAAGCTATTTATAGACCATTTCCGCAGGCATATCCAAATGCGTATACAATTGAGAAAAACGATATTTCTCCGTGCAGACTTGCCTGTCCTGCAGGGGTTAATCCGCATGGATATGTTGCGCTCATTTCTGCGGGCAAGTATAAAGAGGCGCTTGATCTTGTAAGAGAGAGGATCGCATTTGCCGCAGTGTGCGGCAGAGTTTGTCATCATCCGTGTGAAGCGCAGTGTAAAAGAGGAGAATATGACCAGCCGATTGCTATAAGGTCTTTAAAACGGTTTCTTGCGGATTGGGAAGATAAAAATAGGGGGCAGGGGGCAGGAGGGGGCAGGGGGCAGGAAAAAAAGACAGCAAAAAAAGAGAAGATTGCAATTATTGGTTCCGGTCCTGCTGGACTAAGCTGCGCTTATGATCTGGTACGAGAAGGATATCCTGTTACAGTATTTGAAGCATTACCTGTTGCAGGCGGAATGCTTGCGGTAGGCATACCTGAATATCGCCTGCCTAAGGATATATTAAACAAAGAGATTAAAATGATTCAGGATATGGGTGTTGAGATAAAAACAAATATTCGCATAGGCGATAAAATCAATTTTGGCGACTTAAGGAATAAAATGGGATATAAAGCTGTGTTCATTGCAGCAGGCGCTCATAAGGGGATTAAGCTGGGTATTTCCGGGGAGGAGATGAAAGGAGTATTGGATTGCGTGGCTTTTTTGAGAGAGGCAAATCTAGGCAAGCTCAAGCAAGTTAAAGGGAAAGTGGCTGTTATAGGAGGAGGAAACGCAGCTGTGGATTCTGCCAGAACTGCCTTGAGACTTGGAGCCAGTAAAGTAACGATCATATACAGACGCACTAAAGTTGAAATGCCTGCAGATGAGGAAGAGATAAAAGCGGCAGAGGAAGAAGGGATTAATATTATCTATTTAGCTGCTCCGTTGAGAATAGTTAGTAAAAAGGGCGAAGCCCTCAAGGTTGTTTGTCAAAAAATGAAGCTTGGTGAACCTGATGACAGTGGAAGAAGAAGACCTGTACCAATACCAAAAACCGATTTTACTGTTGAGATAGATATGCTTATACCTGCTATAAGCCAGTCTCCTGACCTATCTTTTATCTCAGGAGACCATGGCATAAGCATTACTAAGTGGAATACAATTGATGCTGATGTTGATACCTGCCAGACTGTTAAAGGAGGCATATTCGCAGGTGGGGATGTTACTAGCGGACCTGGCACGGTTATAGAAGCAATTGCAGCCGGGAAGAAAGCAGCTGTATCAATAATTGGATATCTACAGGGGGCAAAATTAACCTACAAAACAGTTCAGGGTAATCCGAGCGAGCCGGATGTTGGAGATTATATTACGCCTGAAAACAGAGTGAAAATGCCGGAGCTGGATGTTAAGCCAAGGATTAAAAATTTCTCTGAAGTTGAGCTTGGATTCTCAGAAGAAGACGCAAAGAGAGAAGCGGAAAGATGTCTTAATTGCGGAATTTGTTCCGGGTGCGGCGAATGCGAAAAGATATGTCAGGCGAATGCGATAGACCATGACATGAAAGATGAATTTGAAGAAATAAATATTGGCTCAATAATTCTTGCGCCGGGCTTTGAGGAATTTAATCCTAAATTGAAATATGATTATGGATACAGCAGATTTAAGAATGTGATCAGCAGTATTCAATTTGAAAGGATTTTATCCGCTTCAGGGCCTTACGAAGGACATCTGTTAAGACCTTCTGATAGGAAATCGCCGAAGAGAATTGCATTTCTTCAGTGTGTTGGTTCAAGGGACGTTGATTGTGGAGCTGGATACTGCTCTTCGGTATGTTGTATGTATGCTATAAAAGAAGCGATTATAGCAAAAGAACACAGTACGGAGAATTTGGACATTAATATTTTCTTTATGGATATGAGGGCGTATGGCAAGGACTTTGACAAATACTACGAAAGAGCAAAAGCCGAACATGGCGTAAAATTTATAAGATCAAGAGTTTCAGAAGCGATTGAAAATAAAAAAACAGGTAATATTACATTAAGATATGTCAATGAAGAGGGAAATGTGTTCTTTGAGGAATTTGATCTTGTTGTTCTTTCAGTAGGGCTGAAGCCTTCTAAGAAAATTTCCAATCTTGCAAGAAAGATTGGCATTAAACTTAACCAATATAATTTTTGTGATACAAGGGACTTTCTTCCTCTGAATACCTCAAAATTGGGAATATTTGTATGTGGGGCATTTAGCGGTCCAAAGGATATTCCTGAAACTGTAATGGGAGCAAGCGGAGTTGCAGCTGCAGCTGCAGAGCCGTTATTTAGTGTGCGTGGTGCATTAATAAAAGAGAAAGCATATCCAAAAGAGCTTGATATACGCGGGCAGGGACCCAGAATAGGTGTTTTTGTATGCCATTGCGGTATTAATATTGGCGGCGTAGTTGACGTTAAAGAGGTTGTTGAATATGCAAAAACACTTCCAAACGTTGTATATGCAGATGAGAATTTATACACATGCTCACAGGATACTCAACAAATAATGAAGGATAAGATTAAGGAGCATAGCTTAAACAGAGTAATAGTCGCTTCCTGTTCTCCGAGAACACATGAGGCTCTGTTTCAGGAGACAATTAAAGAAGCCGGGCTGAATCCTTATTTATTTGAAATGGGGAATATCAGGGATCAGTGTTCATGGGTACATATGAAGCAGCCTAAGGAGGCTACAGACAAAGCAAAGGATCTGGTTAGAATGACTGTGGCGAAAGCGCGCTTTAAACGTCCTCTTGAAAGAATTCCCTCAGATGTAGTACAGCAAGCTCTTGTTATTGGTGGGGGTGTAGCTGGTATGACTGCTGCGCTGTCAATAGCAAACAACGGGTTTCAAACACATCTTATTGAAAAGGAAGCTGAGCTTGGAGGAAATCTGAGAAATATCCATTTTGATATAAACGGACAAGAAATCAGGAATAAATTTGAAAATCTGAGAAAACAAGTTAAGGCCAGCAAACACATAAAAGTGTACTTAAATTCACATGTTAAAGAAATTGAAGGATACGTAGGGAACTTTAATTCAAAACTAAAAATTAACAATTCAAAATTAATGGAAGTTAAGCATGGAGTTGTTATTGTTGCGACGGGAGCGGAGGAATATAAACCAACAGAATATCTGTATGGAAAAAACCGGCGAATTATCGTACAGTCGGAACTTGAAGAAAGAATTACAAAATACGAAGTACGAAACATGAAGCGTGAAATACAATCTGTTGTAATGATTCAGTGTGTAGGCTCAAGAGATGAGGAAAGACCTTATTGCAGCAGGGTTTGCTGCCAGCAGGCAATAAAAAACGCGCTCCTATTAAAAGAGAGAAATCCTGAGATTGAGATTTATATTCTTTACAGAGACATGAGAACATACGGATTTTATGAAGATGCATACAGGGAAGCAAGACATAGAGGGGTAATTTTTATAAGATACAATGATGATGAGAAACCGGATGTTAAACTGGATAAGAAGAAATTAATTGTTTCTGTTAAAGATATAATCGTTGGAAGGCAGCTGGATTTAAATACGGATTTATTGGTTTTGAGCGCAGGAATTATACCTAATCCTGAAAATATAGAGCTTTCGCAAATGATGAAAGTGCCATTAAATGAGGATAGGTTCTTTCTTGAGGCGCATATGAAACTCCGTCCTGTTGATTTTGCAACTGAAGGCGTTTTTATGTGCGGTCTTGCTCATGGACCAAAAAATATAAAGGAAAGTATTGTTCAGGCATATGCAGCAGCAGGCAGAGCATGCACTGTATTGGCTAAAAAACAGATTTTTGCAGAGGGAACTATTTCTGTTGTTGATGGGACTAAGTGCGACGGCTGCGGATTATGTGTTGAAGTATGCGCTTATAAGGCAATAGAGATTGACGAGGAGCGCAATATCGCTGTTGTAAATTCCACCTTATGTAAAGGATGTGGAGCATGTTCTGCATCATGCAGACCAAATGCAATAACCATTAGTGGTTTTACAGATGAACAAATTCTTGCGCAGATTGACGCGCTGTAATAGAATGGATTCAAGTTAGATTAGATTTACTGAGTTTAGTAAGCAGAGGCGAAGGAGTATCAGGCAAAAAAGTAACCAAAATTTCAAAGAACCAAACTAGTTCAGGGAGGCAGAAAAATGATACGATCAACTACAATCCTTACTGTAAGGCACAAGGGAAAGGTGGCTATAGGTGGTGACGGGCAGGTTACACAAAATGAAACTATTATGAAGAAGAATGCAAAAAAACTACGTAGATTATATAATGATCAAGTGCTGGTTGGTTTTGCAGGGGCAACAGCAGATGCTTTTACTCTGTTTGAAAGGTTTGAGAAAAAACTGGAGGAGTATAGCGGCAACCTTCAGCGGGCTGCAATTGAGCTTGCAAAAGACTGGCGCACAGATAGAGTTCTAAGACGGCTGGAGTCCTTGCTTGCTGTTGTTAATAAGGATTATTCGCTTCTTATATCAGGGAATGGAGATGTTATTGAGCCAAGTGACGGCGTATTAGCAATAGGCTCAGGAGGACCTTACGCGCTTGCTGCAGCTAAGGCATTGATAAAACATTCAGACCTGTCAGCAGCAGAAATCGTTAAGGAAGCCATTCTAATAGCATCTTCAATATGTATATATACAAATGATAATATTATTGTAGAGAAACTATAGGGAGAAAATTCTAATGGATGCGCTAACACCAAAACAAGTTGTAAAAGAGCTTGATAAATATATTATTGGACAGAGCAATGCAAAAAAGTCAGTGGCTATAGCTTTGAGGAACAGATGGCGCAGACAGAAACTGCCTTTAGAACTGCGCGACGAAGTTGCTCCAAAGAATATTATTATGATCGGGCCAACAGGTATAGGAAAAACAGAGATTGCAAGACGCCTTGCGCGATTGGCTCAGGTGCCGTTCCTTAAGGTTGAGGCATCAAAATACACAGAGGTTGGCTATGTTGGCAGAGACGTAGAATCCATGATAAGGGATCTGACTGATCTTGCAGTAAAGATGGTAAAGGATAGCGAAACCAACCGTGTTGAAATCAAGGCTTCTGAGCTTGCAGAGGAAAGGCTGCTGGATCTACTCCTGCCTCCCACAAAAAACAAAATTAATGATAAAGAAAAGGAAGCGCAAATTAAAAGAACGCGAGAAAAGCTAAGACTGAAACTTACTGATGGCAAACTTGATAATAGAATGGTTGATCTGGAGACAAAAAACAACATAATGCCCATGGTTGAAATCTTCTCAAGTTCAGGCATAGAAGAAATGGGAATAAATTTTCATGACATGTTTTCAAAAATGATGCCGAAACAGAGCAAGAAAAGAAAGGCAGCTATTAAGGAAGCAAGGCGTATTCTTACACAGGAAGAAGCGGAAAGATTACTTAACATGGATGAGATCATTCGTACTGCTATATCCAAAGTGGAAAATTCCGGAATAGTATTTATTGATGAGCTTGATAAGGTTGCAGGCGCTAAGTCGCAATCAGGTCCCGATGTGTCAAGGGAGGGAGTGCAAAGGGATATACTGCCTATTGTAGAAGGAACAACTGTTGCAACAAAATATGGAATGGTAAAGACAGATCATATTTTATTTATAGCTGCCGGCGCTTTTCATGTGAGTAAACCATCAGACCTTATCCCTGAATTGCAGGGAAGATTTCCGATAAGAGTTGAGCTCTCAAGTTTAAGCGAAAACGACTTTGTAAAAATTCTCACACAGCCTCGCAACGCATTGATTAAACAATACACAGCTCTTCTGAAGACAGAAAATGTTAAGATTGAATTTAAAAAAGATGCTATTCGTGAAATTGCATCTATGGCATTTAAGGTAAATCACGCAACAGAGAATATAGGAGCCAGACGCCTTTATACTATTGTGGAAAAACTGCTGGAGGATATATCCTTCAATGCGCCTGAGGAGAGCGGCAAAAAAATATCCATAAATGCAGCGTATGTAAAGAAAAAGCTGGAAGGATTTGTGGAGGATATTGACATTACAAGATACATTCTGTAACAGAAACATATGAACATTAACAAGTTTCTCAAGATTATGGTGGATAAGAGTAGGAGAGAAGCATGGCAAGAATAGTTTTTATTGGAGCTGGGAGTTTTGGATTTACACGTGGTCTGGTAAAGGATGTTTTAACATTTCCCATTCTTAAAGATTCCACATTGGTTCTAATGGATATCAACAAAGAACGTCTGGACTTTGCCAGAAAAGCTGTACAACGCACAGTGGATGCAGGAAAGTATCCGGCAAAAGTTGTAGCAACTATGGATAGGAAGAAGGCATTGAAGGATGCAGATGCTGTAGTTTGCACAATTCTGGCTGGCGGAATAGATATATGGAGGCATGATATTGAAATCCCAATGGATAGGATCACCTATCTCTGCGCGAGCATAAATTCATCAGGCATGTGTAGAAGTGCCTGTTTTTGCAGACAGAAGAGGCTTTAATCCTGTACATGTCGGCAAACTTCCTCCACAGCTTGCAGCATTGAACAATATAAGTGTTGCTGTTGAGGAAATGGCTACTCACAGGAAATCCAAGATTACTTTTTCAGGCTATTGCCTATGACCCACTGACAGCCTCTGTTTTATCATTAGCAGAAATAAAAAAGATGGTAAGCGAGATGCTTCGCAAGAACAAAAAATACTTGCCTTAATTTAAGAAGATTGGGATTTGATTACAAGTGAGAAACAAGTTCGCGATAGATTAGTAAGTTTACCCACCGAACTTAGATTTAAGTTTCTCCATAAAGCTCCTGCGTATAGGAGTTAAATTCTCTCCACTTATCTCAGCAAACTTTCTAAGAAGCCCTTCCTGTTCATTATTCAGTTTTACAGGTGTTTCAACTATAACCCTAACGAGTTCGTCTCCTTTCCCATATCCGTGCAGACTTGGAACACCCTGCCCGCGTAAGCGAAACACTTTCCCGGACTGTGTGCCTGTAGGAATCTTCATCTTTGCCTTGCCTCTAAGGGTGGGAACCTCTATTTCTGCGCCCAGCGTTGCCTGTGTTATGCTTATAGGAACTTCACACAGTATATTGTCATCATGTCGAGTAAAAAGCTCGTCATCCTCTACATGAATTACTACGTATAAATCTCCCGGGCTTCCACCTCTTGTGCCTGCTTCTCCTTCTCCTCTGACCTTTAATTGAGAACCTGTATCAACTCCAGGAGGTATCTTAACAGTAAGTTCACGAGGCTTATTTACTCTTCCGGTTCCTCTGCAAGCCTCGCATGGGTCCGTTATTATTGTGCCCTCCCCCCCACATCTGTCACATACCCTGTTTATACTGAAAAATCCTTGCGCATAGCTTACCTGTCCGCTGCCTCCGCATTGAAGACAACTGATGCGTTTTGTTCCTTTTTTGGCGCCGGATCCACTGCACTCCGCGCATGTTTGCGGTCTGGATATACGAATTCTCTTATCCACACCAAAGGCAGCTTCCTTTAGAGTAATCTGCAAGTCATATCTGAGATGCTCTCCTCTGTTATATGCTCCTCTTCCTCCTGCGCTTTGATGTCCCCTGCCAAAAAAGCCCTCAAACATATCCCCAAAATCACTAAATATATCACTGCTGAATATGTCCGAGGCATTTCTGAACCCACTAAAACCTCCTCCTTCCAGCCCACTATGTCCAAACTGGTCATAGGTCGCTCTTTTTTGGGGATCGCTCAGTACCGCATAAGCTTCAGACGCTTCCTTAAACCTATCCTCAGACTCTTTATTCCCCTGATTCTTATCCGGATGATACTTATGCGCAAGTTTCCTATAAGCGCGCTTCATCTCATCTATTGCAGCGTGCTTGTCAACGCCAAGTATCTCGTAATAATCTTTCTTAACAGCCACTACTACTCACCTCTCGTTTCTTTGTGCCTATGTGCCTTTGTCACTTTGTGCCTTCTTTCTTATCTTTCTCCCCGTCATTCTCTACCTTATAGTCTGCATCTATCACATCTTCTTCCTTTTCAGCCTTTTTCTTTTCCTGCTTTGGTCCTGCCTGAGCCTGACCTTCTGCGCCTGCTTGCTGTTGTTTTGCGGCCTGCTGATACATGACCTCAGCTAATTTATGAGCAGCCTGTTGCAGGCTTTCGGAAGTCTTTTTCATCTGCTCCATATCATTGGCCTCTAAAGCTTTTTTAGCTTCGTCCAATGCAGTTTGTATCTTGCTTTTTTCAGATGAGTCTATCTTATCCCCATGATCCTTTAGAGATTTCTCTGTTGTATAGATCAAAGAATCCAATTGATTATGAACTTCAATCGCTTCTTTTTTCTTCTTATCCTCATCTGCATGGGCTTCTGCATCCTTAACCATCTTTTCAATATCCTCTTCATTCAAGCCCCCGGAGGATTTTATTACGATTGACTGTTCTTTTCCTGTAGCTATGTCCTTGGCGGATACATGCGTAATTCCGTCTGCGTCAATATTAAATGTTACTTCTATTTGAGGCACTCCGCGCGGAGCGGAAGGTATCCCTACCAGATCAAACCTGCCGAGAGTCTTATTATACTGCGCCATTTCTCGCTCTCCCTGCAAAACATGTATGTTTACAGCTGTCTGGTTATCTGCAGCTGTACTAAATGTCTGGGATTTCTTTGTTGGAATGGTTGTGTTTCTTTCTATAAGTCTTGTGCAAACTCCTCCCAGTGTCTCTATTCCAAGAGAAAGAGGGGTAACATCAAGAAGCGTTACGTCTTTAACCTCTCCTGAAAGCACACCGGCCTGGATAGCAGCTCCAACAGCAACAACCTCGTCCGGATTAACGCCCTTGTGAGGTTCTTTGCCAAAAAACTGCTTCACAGCTTCCTGAACCTTTGGAGACCTTGTCTGTCCGCCGACCAATATTACATGAGAAATGTCCTTTGGTTCCATTTTTGCGTCAGCCAGCGCTTGTTTACATGGACCGATCGTGCTGTCTACAAGATCCTGCGTTAATTTTTCCAGCTGCGCTCGCGTAAGCGTTATATCCAGATGTTTTGGGCCGCTTTGATCTGCTGTTATAAATGGAAGATTTATATTTGCTGTTTGAGCGGTAGAAAGCTCTGTTTTTGCCTTTTCAGCAGCTTCCTTTAATCTCTGCATTGCCATTTTATCATTGCTTAGATCCATGCCGTTTGACTTTTTAAATTCGCTGACCAGCCAGTCAATAATTTTCTGATCAAAGTCGTCTCCGCCTAATTGTGTATTACCATTAGTTGCTTTAACCTCAAAAACTCCATCTCCAATATCAAGTATTGAGATATCAAACGTTCCTCCGCCAAGGTCGTATACTGCAAGAATCTGTTCTTTCTTTTTATCAAGACCGTATGCCAGAGAAGCGGCAGTCGGCTCATTTACGATTCTGAGTACTTCAAGTCCCGCAATCTTACCCGCGTCCTTAGTTGCCTGCCTCTGACTGTCGCTAAAATACGCAGGAACTGTAATAACCGCTTTTTCAACTTTATCTCCAAGATAACTTTCTGCGTCCTGTTTGAAC
>JAGMBN010000130.1 GCA_023129655.1 bacterium
GCAATTGGATTGTATATTGTTATTGTTTTCATAGTATGCTTAAGATGGCAGAAACTTCTCAAAGGACAGGGCGTACATCTTCCGTTTTTCAAAACATTAGAACTGAATTTTATTGGGCTGTTTTTTAATACTTTTATGCCAAGTATGACAGGAGGAGACGTTGTGAAGGCATATTATGTGTCAAAGCACACTGACCAAAGACTTGAAGCAGCCACAACAGTCCTTATTGATAGAGTTGTTGGCATGCTGGCTCTTCTTGCAATAGGCGCAGCTGCAAGTCTCTATGCTATATCAGATCCTCAGATTAGAAAACTCGCAATAAGTATAGTTGTGTTTTTTTTGATAATAATTATCTTATGTATTGTTTTTTTCAACAAGCGTCTTATGAAAAAATTTTCTTTTAATGTAAAAGGGGAAAGATGGCAAAAAATTGTTGTTTCTTTAAAACGTGTATACTCAGCATTCTATATTTACAGGTCCAAAAAAGCCTTGCTTGTTGAAGTTTTCCTAATGTCTATCGTTGTACAGTTTATGTTTGTATTGATGAATTATCAGATAGCATTAGGTCTGGGTTTAAATGTTTCAATGAAATATTTCTTTTTGTTTATTCCAATTATTTCAGTTATAAGCGCGATTCCAATCACATTCGCAGGATGGGGGATTGGTGAAAGCATGTACAAATATTTCTTTGGACTTGTTACTGAAGCCTGCGGTTTAGCTGTAACCATGTCAATAATTGTGAGACTTATCACACTCATCCTAAATCTTTTCGGAGGCATATTCTATATATTTCATAAGCCTCCAAAACTTTCTCAAGATGAACAAGCCTAAACTTGTTGATTATAAAAGCGCTAACTGTAACAACCCATAAGAGGTCTTTAAATAATTGAAAATTGTGTTATAATAATTTATATGTTCCCTGCTGTGTTTGTTATAAGTTCGGTTATTTTGAGCCAACAGTAAAAAAATGGGAGTTCATATTTGGTGGGATATGCAATTGCATTGAACATCCAAGAGAGCACCCACGTAGTCCTAACGGCTTCAAAACAGCCCTATTTAGACGGCATTTGGCGGGGAATTTTTTTATGGGAAGTCTAATAAAAGCAATTAAAATGGTTTCAAGCAAGGAAGAACTTAAAAAACACAATCTTCATCCGCAAAAAAAACTTGGGCAGAACTTTCTTATAGACAGGAACATAGCCAATATAATAATTAACACTCTCAATATTAAAAAAAGCAGTGTTATAGTTGAGATCGGCTCAGGGCTAGGAGAGCTAACGCACCTTATTGCTGCTAAGGCAAAAAAGGTAATAGCAGTGGAAATAGACACAAAACTGCTTGATATTTCAAAGAACTTGCTCTCAGCATATAACAACATTGAATTCATTAATAAGGATATCTTAAAAACTAGTTTTAATATTCCTGAGACTTATAAAGTGATAGGGAATATTCCTTATTACATTACAACACCCGTTATATTATTTCTTCTGGACATTATTCCAAGACCAGTGCTTTTTGTATTAATGATCCAGAAAGAAGTGGCGCAAAGACTTACAGCTAAGTCAGGATCCAAGGTCTATGGCTCTTTATCAATCTTCGTCCAATACAGGTGCAAGGTAGAGATTATTAAATATATAAAAAAAACTGCTTTTTATCCCCAGCCGGATGTTAATTCTGCTCTGGTAAAATTTACTCTTTTAGATGAACCGCCGGTTAAAGTAAAAAACGAAAAGTTGTTTTTTGATATCATCCAGACAGGTTTCATGTATAGAAGGAAAATGCTCATAAACGCAATATCAAGATATGCCAATTTAGGGATTGATAAAAAAGAGTTGGAAAAAGCCTTCAAATATCTTAATTTATCCCCGAGCATCCGCGCAGAAAAGCTCTCAATGTCTGAACTGGCAGATTTGAGTAATCATATTAAAAAGTAACGCATACCATTCTACTATAACACTCTCCTCTTAAAGTGGGTATTATATCTTAACAAAATAGAACATTTCTAAATGTGCTTGACACAGAAGAAGAGCAAAATGTGTTTTTAGATAGTGTCAAAAGTTACATGAAAGAATATGAAAAATAAATGCTCAAATCAGCTATGTTTCGATTTTGCAATTACTTATGAATAAATTTTTTGGGGAAACTCCAGAAAATGATAAAGAATTAGATACATATAATACTACTCATTTGTCCATCAAGGATTTATTATCCAGATATCCCTGTAGAATGAGCTGGCTTGCAATCCTGTCAACTTTTTTCTTCTTTTTTCTGCCTTTTACATTTAAGGCTGTAAGACTTCTTTGTGCAATAACAGTCGTTAATCTCTCGTCCCAGTGTTTAATCGGAATACGTACTGAAGAAGCTAGGGCTTTCGAAAATTTCATTACTTTTTCTGCCTGCGAACCAAGAGTGCCATTCATATTTTTAGGCATGCCAACAACAACTTCATCTATATGTAAATTGTTTATTAGTTCATATATCTCATTTATAACCTGATCATCAGATTCTCTGTAGATATTTTCACGTCCCTGCGCTGTTATGCCCAGTTCATCACTTACAGATACGCCTATGCGTTTATCTCCAATATCCAATCCGAGAATCCTCATTGTTTCCGCATGACATGTTGTTCAACAACTTTCCAGTGTCCACCCTTTTTAGCTCCAATTCGTTTCAATAAACCTATATGTCTCATGTTATCCAAATGATATTTTATCCCATCTTCTGTAATTCCGATAACTTCTCCTAATTCCTTTCTTGTAATAGAGGGGTTTTCTTTTATCAGTTCTATAATTTTATAGATTATTTTTTGGGTAGTTTTTTGGGTAGT
>JAGMBN010000131.1 GCA_023129655.1 bacterium
AGTTATAATTATTCGCAAGATAATATAAAGTCAGTATTTTTGAATATCCTATATCCATTCCAGAAATTAACGAATTCTGCGTATAAATCCGGTGTAGATCTAAAGCGCGCTTTTTTCTCTGTAAGACAGATGCGTTCCAGAGAGACTGCTCTGGAAAAAGAGACCGAAAGCTTATCAATAGAGATAGCATTGTTAAGGTCTCTGCATACAGAGAACAAGAAATTAAGAGAGCTTTTGGAGATTAAAAATAAATATAATTATCAGATTATTTTTGCGGAGATTATTGGAGGAGATATAACGAGTTTGTATGATTCAGTGATAATTGACAAAGGGAAAAAGGATAATATTGAGAAGAATATGCCGGTTATGACAGCGCGCGGCATCGTGGGAATAACGCAGGATGCAGGAGCATACTCAACCAGGGTTATAACTATTCTAAATCCAAATTGCAAGATGGGTGTGTTTGTTGGAAAAAGTTCCGTAAGAGGAGTTATGCAGGGCAAAGGTGATTACTGCATTATAAAATATATATCCGTAGAAGAAAATATAGAAGCAGGGAATAAAGTATATACTTCCGAAGGAGGAGGAACATATCCTGAAGGAATAGAAGTCGGCAAAGTTTTCAAAATAGATAAAAATCCGCATGACATTTTTCAGATCGTGTACGTTCTTCCTTATGTAAATATTCAAAATTTAGATAGGGTCGCAGTAATTAAAAACAAATAATGAAACTCCCTATCTGGCTATTTCTCGGACTGTTTTCAATCATTTTCCAAACATCGGTTTTTGACAAATTGGAGATTCTTGGCGCAAAACCAGATTTGTTGCTGATTCTGGTAGTTTACGCCAATTTAGATAAAAAGATGTACAAAGGATTAGCAGTTGCATTAATTGGCGGTATCTTCGCAGATGGATTTTCAGGCGCTATTTTTGGAATACAGCTTATTTGTAAACAAGTTGATGCGCTAGTCACCCAATTCTTATCAAGAAGATTATTCGTTAATAAGAAATTTGTAAAAATTTTAATAATAGCAATAGTTAGTCTTGCGGATAGAGTGGTGTTATATTCAACATCCGTCTTACTGAATCAAAATATGAACACATTGTCGTATTTGGTAAGAAATACAGTGATTATTATTCTATACAACGTAATAGTCAGCCTTATTCTTTTCAAGGTTTTTGATTATGTTTTTGTATTGGGAGATAAAATTCAGAAAACATGCTACATGATAAAAAAGAAATTATTTTGAAACACTTTGATCAAGAAAGTTGTTTGTTTAAATGCTCTAAGTATTCTATAATATGGAAAGTTTCTAAGGCATGCGGAGAGATTAACTGTGAAATTGGCATATATTATTGCAGGTCCCAATGGGAGCGGAAAAACAACATTCGCAAAAGAATTTATTAAAAACACAAACCTGATTTTTATTAATGCTGATGAAATTGCAAAGGCATTGTCTCCGAGTAGATTAGAGACAATGAGAGTAAAAGCAGGTAAAATCTTTTTTGGCGAAATAAAAAATTGTATTATTAAGAAAGATTCTTTTGTTGTGGAAACGACCTTAGCAGGGAAATATCTGATTAAAATTATTGATAAAATAAAAAAGGCTGGCTATAAAACAATATTAATTTATATATATCTGGAAAGCATTGAGGAAGCAATTCATAGGATAGATATCCGAGTTAAAAAAGGTGGGCATGCTATATCTCAAGAAGATATAACACGCCGATTCGGAAGAAGTATAAACAATTTTTGGAATATTTACAGAAAAAAGGTTCATAGTTGGGAGATGTTTTTTAACAGCAAAGATGAATTTTTGCAGGTAGCAGTTGGCACAGGTAATGAAGTGGATGTTATTAATGAAGAATGTTTTTCTCTATTTACAAGGGAGGTGCTTTAGATGAAAAAAGAAGATTATGAATTATTGTTTAAAGTGACAAAAATTGGTACCAGAGCTGTTAAAAAAGCGCAAGAGGAAAACCGCAAAAAAGGATTGCCCAGTGTCTATTCTAAGAACAAAAAAATTTATTATGAACTTCCTGACGGAACAATGACCGTAAATGCGCCAGCATAAATGAAGTGCAAATTGGACAGCGACCTTTTCTTGAAGAACGCGATCAAATCTTTAATCATCTAGATTCTCCGATTAAATCGGAGAATGACAAAAAAAGGCAGAAAGGAAGGGACGAGATTGCTTCACTCCGTTCGCAATGACAGAAAAGGGGATTGGTTTTTTGTATAATTTATCTTATAAGACATGTTACATAATAAAAAAGAAACTGCGAATATAAAGAAAAGAATAAAGAACGTTGCTTGGATATTATTGGCATGTTTTTTGGTTATTATCTTTCGTCTATGGTATTTGCAGCTCATAAGAGGGAACCAGTTCAGGGATAGAGCAAAATCCAACAGGATACGTTTAATCCATATCAATGCCCAACGAGGCTGCATATACGATAGATATAAAAATGTACTTGTTAAGAATGTCAGTTCTTTTAATGTGCTGGCAGTCCCAAATGAAATAAAAGACATAGGCGCAACAGTTAAATTACTCTCCGGGATTCTTGGCTTAGAACGAACTTTTATAATGAGGAAACTCTATGATTCAAACCCTGAGGGGCGCTTTGGTATCAAACTTGCATCAAATATCAGTTTGGAGAAAGTAATAGTGATTGAAGAGAGAAGCTCTCTTCTTCCTGGAATATTTATTCAGATAGAGCCGCGGAGAAAATATATATTAGGAGAAAGCGCAGCGCATATAACAGGACATGTCAGACAAATCAGAAAAGGAGAGATTGAAAAGAAGCAGTATCATATATT
>JAGMBN010000132.1 GCA_023129655.1 bacterium
TAAATGAGACAAGAAACTGGGTTCTTCAGCAAAACATACAATTCCATCCGGGAGTTCTTTCAAGATTGGGCATTAATCAAGCTTTTTCAACATTTGTTATTCGTAATGCATTAGCAGGATATCTTTTATTAATACTTCCTCTTTGTATTTCCCTATTTCTTATTTCTAAATCTTTCTATAAGCTGTTTCTTGGTGTGGCAGCAGCGTGTGTGATTTTTTGTCTTTATCTTACATATTCCAAGGGAGGATGGGGAATTTTTTTAATACTGGTCTTAATATCAATTCTGATTTTAATATGCAAGAAATTCAGGCATAAGAAGAGATTGTACATAGTTTCAATATCTGCGGTAATTGGTCTGATTATATTTTCTGCGATATTCCTGAAGGTTGTTAATAGAACTCATATGGTTTATGACACGTTAGGTTCATTTAAAGTAAGATTAAATTACTGGAAAGCATGTCCATGTATGGCTAGGAATTTTCCATTTGGCAGCGGCATAGGCACGTTTGGAAGTATTTATCCAAAGTACAAGATTCCTCAGGCAGAGGAAGTGCAGCTTGCGCACAATAATTTTCTTCAACTCTGGACTGAGATAGGAACACTAGGTGTATTAAGCTTTTTGCTAATATGGATTATGTTATTGAAAGGCGGATGGCGTGGATCTGGCGTCACGCACTTGAACGTGGTCAAATCAGGAATGTATATGGGATGCATTGCTTTCCTGATCCATAGCCTTGTTGATTTTGATTTCTATGTGCCGGGAATATCAATGAATGTATGGCTGTTTATAGGAATGATGGAAGCTCTGAGGATAAAGAGCAAGGAAGTAACAGAAGAGGCATCCCGAAAGCTTTCGGGACACAAAGGCGCAAAGATAATAAGTTCCATATTTCTTGTTTTAGCTATCTGTATGCTGTCCGTTATTTTAGTCAGACCGTCAATTGCAGAGATACATAAGGACAGAGCAATTGATTATTTACGCATAAAGCACCTTAAACCTGCTGAAGAAGAACTTGAGACAGCAATCCGGTTTGATAAGGCCAATGGGCAATACTACTTTATGTTAGGAGATATATTAAGACGAAATGGCAGGTTTGAGGAAGCAATAGCTTTTTATAGAAAAGCAATAGCGCACAATAAATATATGCCGCATTATCACTTTGCTTTGGGAAAACTTCTTATTATGAGAAGCAAAGGAAACCGTGTAATAATAGAAGAAGGCATTAAAGAATTTGAGAAAACCGTAGAATTATATCCTACAAAGCCTTTCTATCTAAAAAATCTTGCATATGTATATAGACTTATGGGCAGGAATGAGGAAGCGAGTAATTTGCTGCTAAAGGCAAAGCAGATGGAAAAGGCGCGTGAGTGATATTATGTATAAGGAGCATATCAAAAAGCTAAGGGAGGAATTGAGTAAGTCAGGACTCAATTTTTTTATTGTTACAAACATGCGGAATTGTCTTTATTTAACAGGTTTTACCGGCTCTGAAGGCGTGGTACTCGTTACTCCAACATTGGTTTATCTTATTGTGGATTTTCGTTATCTTGAACAGGCGCAGAATGAAACAAAGAATGTAAAAATTCTCAAAAGAGAAAAAGCTTTGCACTTATTGTTAGCGGATGTATTGAAGAAATATAAGAATGGGAAAATTGCTTTTGACTCAGATTCCGTAACCTTCAAACAGCATAAAGAGATAAAAAAATCATTGCTGCAGAATCGTCTTGTGCCAACATTTAATGTAGTGGAAGGATTAAGAGCTGTTAAATACAGCGATGAGATCGCTTCAATAGAAAAGGCTGTAAGAATCAGTGATGAAGTGTTTAAACATATCTTGGGTCTTGTAAAGCATGGTATGAGTGAAGTAGATATTGCAGAAGAAATTGAGTACATGGTAAAGAGAAAAGGTGCATCCTGTATAGGGTTTGATACAATAGTGCTCTCAGGTAAGAGAAGCTCGCTTCCTCATGGAACGCCATCGCAGAATTTATTAAAAGATGGCATTGTTCTTTTGGACTTTGGGTGTGTGTTTTCAGGTTATAACTCAGATATGACAAGAACCATATTTCTCGGGAAAGCAACGGAAAAGCAAAAAGAGATCTACAATATTGTTCTAGAAGCGCAGCAAATTGCTATTGAAAGTGTAATGCCGGGAGTAAAAGCATCTTGTATAGATAAAGCGGCGCGTGATTACATAGTTGACAGAGCATATGGCGAATACTTTGGACACAGCACTGGCCATGGCGTTGGATTAGACGTGCACGAACTTCCTGCCGTATCGCATAGAAGTGAAGATATATTACAGTCTGGTATGGTTTTTACAGTTGAGCCGGGCATATACATCCCTGAATGGGGCGGCATCAGGATAGAGGATATGGTGCAGGTAACAGACGATGGATGTAAGGTTATTACCAGGTCATCCAAAGAGATGATAGAGATTCAGTAAATGGAGATTTACTGGGTTATGATGTTCCTGTTCATTTCCAATTCTGGAAAAAAGTAGAAGTGCGAAGGCTGAGAAACATATTATATTATAAACTTCTGGCAAATCCGCTTGACTTTTCAGCCTCCCACAATATACTTAATTCTAGTCCCAAATCAATTAATAATTGAAAATTTAAAATTAATAATTAGCCGTTAACATGTATCCGTTCAAAGAAATAGAAAAAAAGTGGCGAGGGAAGTGGGAAGAAAC
>JAGMBN010000133.1 GCA_023129655.1 bacterium
TGCGCTTTTTAGCAGTATCAATATAAACACGCCAACGACTATAAGCGGAACTACTCCTCCAAATTTATTGAGCTTCTGCTTTCCTATATTAATCATACGTTCCAGATCCTCCGGACCATTACCACCGTATTCCATAACTCCTCCTTTTTATTCTATAACCTCCATCCCGTCCATGTAGGGATGGAGAGCTTTGGGGATGGAAACACTTCCATCTTCCCTTTGATTATTTTCCAGAAGCGCAACAACAGTTCTTGCAAGAGCCACACCTGAACCATTCAGAGTGTGTACAAACTCTACCTTTTTCGTCTGTTTTCTTCTGAACCTTATATTAGCACGTCTTGCCTGAAAATCCTCAAAATTACTGCAAGAGGAAACTTCCAGATATTTACTCTGTCCGGCTCCCCATATTTCTATATCATAGCATTTTGCTGCTGCAAATGAAATATCTAATGTATTCAGTACAATAACCCTGTATGGAAGCTCTAATTGACGAAGTATAGTTTCTGCGTTTTCAAGTAAAAATTCAAGCTCATCATAAGAGTTCTCAGGCTTTACAAACTTTACCATTTCAACCTTATCAAATTGATGTACTCTGTTGAGTCCTCTGGTGTCTTTTCCATAAGAGCCGGATTCTCTTCTAAAGCATGGAGAATACGCTGTATAGCAGATGGGCAGGTCATCCTCTTTTAATATCTCATCTCTGTGTATATTTGTGACAGATACTTCCGCAGTTGGTATAAGAAAAAAATCATCTATCTCGCATCTATACATATCTTCTTCCATTTTTGGAAGCTGCCCTGTGCCTGTCATAGAAAACCTGTTTGCTATAAAGGGAGTTGATACTTCCTTATAGCCATGCTTCTTTGTGTGAATATCAAGCATGAAATTTATAAGTGCCCTTTCAAGCCTGGCTCCCAGCCCCTTATAAAGACAAAAGTGACTGCCTGCTATCTTTGAAGCTCTCTCAAAATCCAGTATATCCAGATGTCTCGCAATTTCCCAATGAGGCTTTGGAGTAAAAGCGAATTTTGATATTCTTCCCCACTTTTTAATCTCAATATTGTCTTTTTCTGTGTTGCCAATTGGTGTTGTCTTGTGCGGAATATTTGGGACGAGCAGGAGCTTTTGGTGTAATTTTTTATCTATGTCCCCCAATTTCTCATCTAATTTCTTAATTTTTTGGGATATTGACCTCATTTCAGCAATTAAAGTGCCTGTATCTTTTCCATTGTTTTTGAGCCTTGAGATTTCTGTTGAAGCAGTATTTCTTTTTTGCTTAAGAGCTTCTACATTCCCGAGTAATAACCTTCTTTCATCATCAATACCTAATATTTCGTTAATATTCACTCTCATATTTCTGTTTTTTACTGCTTTCTTTACAAAACTGGCATTTTCTTTTATAAATTTTATATCCAACATGATATTAGCTCCCACAAAACTACTCTGCATTATGAACAACATTTAGGGCTTTGTCAATATTCTAAATTCCTATGCAGATAAAAATTAAAAGTGGACTTTTCTCTTGACTTTTATCTGGTGAGACCTCAGGTTCTTTTTGGATAAAGCGACACAATGGCTTTTGACATCGCCTGGACGTTTTCCGGTTTTACGTATTCAGCCAGGCAATTGCCGCTGGAAAAGATGTGGCGTGAGTCATTCATTGTCTTGTGAAGACTTATAATTTCGCGTTTAATCTCTTCCGGAACGCCTGACGCTGAACCTAATATATGTATTTCTTTCAAACTTGTGTGTTTCATCTAAATTCTTTCATTTAAAACTGATATTTCGAATTCTCTGTTCACAAAATGCACTATACTCACCTCACAAGTATACTACCAGCCATGTGTGTTAAAGTCAATGCAGCGAAATTCAAGCAAAACAGCTCGACATAGGATGTAATCTTTGATATATTTTTCACATGGAGATAGCAGTGCCTAAAAAAAATATTAATGCATTAGACCATAGCGGTATTATTTCCAAAAGATTGCAGGGTTATGAATTAAGACCTCAGCAGCTTCAAATGTCAGAAGCGATTGGCGAGGCTATAAAACTTAATAAACACCTGGTAGTAGAAGCAGGCACAGGGGTAGGAAAAAGCCTTGCGTATCTGATACCTTTCATAATTTATACTGCTGGAAGTAATAAAAAAGTTATAATTTCAACCTATACAAAGACGCTACAAAACCAGTTGTGCTCAAAGGACCTGCCGTTTTTGAAAAAATCGCTGGGAATAAAGTTTAATTATGCATTATGTATTGGTTCTGAAAATTATTTATGTTTAAGGAGATTGAATAGTAAAAATATTTACGATTTGTTTGATTCAGACGCTCAGTTCAGCGAGATGGAGAAAATACTTGATTGGTCTTCTAAAACAAAATCCGGGATTAAATCGAATTTAGGTTTTATTCCAATAAGTGGAGTATGGAATAATGTATGCAGAGAACCGGATTTATGTTTGGGGAAGAAGTGTTCTTTTAAAGATGATTGCTTCTATAGAAGAGCAAAGAACATGGAGAGAAAATCTCATATTTTAGTAACAAACCATTCTCTGTTTTTTACTAATCTTGCTTCAGGTGGTCAGGTTCTGCCGAATTTTCACGCTGTAATATTTGATGAGGCTCAAACACTGGAAAAGGTAGCGACAAGCTACCTTGGTATAGAGCTAAGCAATACAAAAATTAAATATC
>JAGMBN010000134.1 GCA_023129655.1 bacterium
CTTTGCCATTTCTGGGAGAGACTGTCCCGTTCAGGCCAAACAGTAACCGGTTCGTATTGCTCGTAATATGCGGTTTCATTAGTTTGGATAGCAAGAATCTCGTCATCTATGTGTTCCTTTCTTGGTTTTCGCTCTCTTGGAACCAATCCGGCAAACAATCGTTTGAAACATGATGATTCTTTCCGTATCTCTTTAAATATTCCCATAGATGTTATTAATATTTTCCTGACCCCATCCCGAAAGCCCCGTTGGTTAACGGGATCCCGAAGACTTTCGGGGCTTTCGGGATGGGGTCTGCCTTCTTCTCCTTCACCTAGGGGGTAAGCATGTATCTTACCATTTCCATTTTAAAAAAGTTTTTTAATGGCTTTTTTTAACAAAGTTGTGTTAATATAATATGAATGATATACAAGTAAACAAACAAGGGGTTGCATTTTGAATAACACACCACCAAAGGGCTATGACCCAAAATTAAGTCCTCAAGAGGTCCAGAGCAAAATATCATACTTGGGAATTAAAAAGGCAAATACGAAAATCTGGCAGTTGTTTCTTTTAGGTATTCTTGCAGGACTGTACATTAGTATAGGCGGCCATGCATTTCTTGTCTCGCTTGAGCAAGGCATGGGAAAAATTGTCGCAGGCGCTGTTTTTAGCGTGGGACTGGTATTAGTCGTTATTGCAGGAGCTGAACTGTTTACTGGAAATATTATGATGATAGTAGGAGCCATATCAACATTATTTCCAATTCGGAAAATACTGAAAAATTGGACAGTTGTTTATTTAGGTAATTTTGTCGGCTCTCTTTTATTTGCATTTCTTATTTTTAAATCAGGTCTTCTTGGTACGCACTTAGACATCAACAGGTTAGGACAATTAGCTATAAAAATTTCCGATAACAAGCTGAATCTACCATTTATGGAATGTTTTATTAGGGGTATATTTTGTAACATACTGGTGATTCTTGCTATTATTATGGCATATTTCTCAAAAGATATTATTTCTAAAATATTCTGCTGTATATTGCCGATTATGGTATTTGTTGCGTCAGGATTTGAGCACTGTGTCGCAAATATGTACCTGATCCCAATAGGCCTTTTCGCAAAAGGGGTTCCTTTCTACAAGCAATACATAATATTCCAAAACCTTATACCTGTAACATTAGGGAATATAGCAGGCGGATTGTTTATCCTAATTATACATCCAAATAGAATAAGACAGCTTATTACATTGTTTTCTCACAACAAGAAATAAATTATGAACAAGAGATTAATCCGTCAGCTGGGTGGTGTTGATGTATTTTGCATTGCTGCTGGCGCAATGATTAGTTCCGGATTGTTTATTCTTCCCGGACTGATCTACGCTAAAGTTGGTCCAGCAGTGATCTTAGTCTATATCCTGGCAGGCATACTCATTCTACCTGCGTTATTTGCTAAGGCTGAGCTGACTACAGCTATGCCTAAAGCTGGTGGTGATTACTTCTTTATTGAACGAAGCATGGGCTCAGGAGCAGGCACAATAGGTGGATTCGCCAGTTGGTTTTCGCTCAGTCTTAAAAGCGCATTCTCATTAGTTGGGATCGGTGTATTTGCAACATTGATCAATCCAAATATCACAGATATGCAGATTAAACTCATTGCTGTAGGATTCTGTGTGTTTTTTATAATTCTTAATTTGATAAGCGTTAAATTCACTGGAAAATTTCAGGTTTTCTTTGTAATTCTGCTTATCAGTTTACTGATTCTATATATATCTCGCGGAACAATGTTTATTGATGTTAACAGATATACTCCGTTTATGCTGTCTGATAAGCACGCACTGTTTGCTGCAGCTGGTATGGTCTTTATATCGTTTGGCGGACTGACAAAGGTTGCAAGTATTGCAGAAGAGGTTAAGAATCCTACAAAGAATATCCCGTACGGAATGATACTGGCATTTTGCGTTGTACTGCTTCTTTATGGTTTAACAGTTTTTGTAACAGTGGGTTTGCTCGACAATCATGAACTGGCGCATTCCCTGACTCCAATATCAACAGGCGGATATAAGATATTTGGTAAGATCGGCGGCTTGGTTATGGCAATCGCTGCAATACTTGCCTTTATTTCTACTGCCAATGCGGGAATACTGGCTGCATCGCGTTTTCCTATGGCAATGAGCCGTGATCAACTCCTGCCCGGATTTTTCGCAAATATAAGCAAACGATTTAATACGCCGCACTTTTCTATAATATTTACAGGGATTTTCATGATAACAACTATAATGTTCCTAAACTTGGAAAATCTTGTAAAAGTAGCATCTGTTATGAAAATCATATTGTTTATGCTTGGAATACTGGCATGCATTATTATGCGTGAAAGCAAAATTTTAAATTACAAGCCAACATTCCGCTCGCCATTGTATCCCTGGTTACAAATAGCAGGAATCATCTGTTACGGCTTTCTAATATATGAGATGGGCTTTATAGCGATCCTTGGAACCGGAAGCTTTATACTTGCCAGTATTCTATGGCACAGGATTTATGTCCGCAAGATATCCATGCGCAAGTCCGCTTTAATACATATTGTTGAGCGTATAACTGCCAAAGAGATTGCAGGTGATTCATTAGGAGCCGAGCTGCGCGAAGTTCTAAAGGAACGAGATAAAATAATAGAAGATAGATTTGACGAATTAGTAAAAAGATGCGAAGTAA
>JAGMBN010000135.1 GCA_023129655.1 bacterium
TCAGCGTATATCTTTTGAGTTGCGGGAAGAATTATAAGTCTTATATATGGATGTATCTTATGTCCATTCAGTATCCTTGCCGCAATTTCTAGGTCCCGTAGCCTTCCATTTGTGCACGAACCTATAACCACCTGATCTATCTGTATATTATCAGCGTCGTCTACAGGTTTTGTGTTTGACGGCAGATGAGGGAAGGATACCTGAGGCTTAATTTTGGACACATCATATTCCCTGATATCCGCATACTTTGCGTCGGAATCGCTTTTGTATACTTTATAATCCCTTTTTGCGATATTTTTAATGTAATTTAATGTTTTGTCGTCTGGTTCAATGATGCCATTCTTCCCTCCTGCTTCTATCGCCATATTACACATTGTAAATCTATCAGACATAGTTAATCCTGAGATAACATCCCCACAGAATTCCATGGATTTATAAAGCGCTCCATCTACACCTATATCTCCTATTGTATAGAGAATAAGATCCTTGCCGCAAACCCACTTATTAAGTGCTCCGTTGTAGACAAATTTTATGCTTTCCGGGATTTTAAACCATGCTTTACCTCTTATCATTGCTGCTGCAAGATCAGTACTTCCAACTCCTGTGGAAAACGCGCCCAGAGCTCCGTAAGTACATGTATGCGAATCTGCGCCAATAATACAATCCCCGGGAAGAACAAGTCCCTGCTCAGGAAGCAGTGCATGCTCTACTCCCATTTTGCCTATCTCAAAGTAATATTTAATGTTCTTCTTCCTTGAAAAATCTCTGAGTATTTTACACTGCTCTGCTGATTTCACATCCTTGTTTGGGGTAAAATGGTCAGGGACAAGAGCAACCCTCTCTTTATCAAAAACATCCAGTTCCCTGCCTTTTTCTTTTTCTATGGCTTCAAATTCGGAAATAGCGATCGGGGCGGTAATATCATTGCCCAAAATAAAATCAAGATCCGCCTCAATAAGCTCTCCGGGCAAAACATATTCCCTTCCTGCATGAGCAGCTAATATCTTCTCTGTTATAGTCATTCCCATTTTAAATATCCCCTTATTTCTTTTTCTCCCATTCTCCTATAAATCCAATTTTTCTATTAGATTTCTCGGGTACTGGCGGTGGTTCTAATAACTGCCTTATAGCTTCAAAGACAATTTTGAATTGCTGATCATGCTGCTTATACTTCCCTTCCAATGTTTCGATTTTTCGTTGTAAATCTTTATGAGTTGCAAGTATTTCTCTGAGCTTCGTAAATGTTCTCATAATTTGGATATTTACTTGGATAGCCCTTTTGCTATTTAAAACACTTGAGAGCATGGCAACACCTTGCTCAGTAAAGGCATAAGGAGGAGTCCGCATACCACCCCAACTTGAAATCACAAATTGTGATTTCAAGTTGGTAAGTTCTTGTCTAGTAAGCTGAAACATAAAGTCTTTTGGGAAACGTTCTTTATTTCTTTTTACAGCTTGGATTAAAACTCTTGGCTCTACTTCATACAATTTAGCAATATCTTGCCCTAACATTACCTTCTTTTCTCTAATTAAAAATATCTTTTTCTCAATTCTCTCTTGCAAGATCAAGCTTGTCATATTTTACACCAATAAATTAAACTAAATATTTTATCAATCCCAATGCCAGGCTAAAATATATGAGCATACCTGTAATATCATTAGCAGTTGTTACAAAAGGGCCTGTAGCAATAGCAGGATCAATGTTAAACTTATTAAATACAAGCGGTATAATTGCTCCTATTGCTGCAGCCACAATAATAGCCATAAACATTGAAATAGAAAGAATAAGCCCAAAAACAAGTTGCCCCTGCCATAATACTCCTACCGCTCCCACAACTGCGCCACATGCAAGACCCATAATGGCACCTATTCTTATTTCCCTGAAAAGCATTCTCCATATCTTTTTAGTGTCTATTATGCCTGTTGCCAATCCTCTCACTACAATTGTAGATGACTGAATCCCAATGTTCCCTCCCATAGCGGCAACTATGGGCATAAAAAAAGCCAGAGCTATAATCTGTTCCAGAACAAATTTAAATCTGCTTACAACAAGCACACATATCAACTCTCCCAGAAGAGTTGTAATAAGCCATGGAAGACGTATCTTCGCAACACTGAAAGCAGACTTTGTCAGGAGTTCATCCTCTGTTGTCCCAACAGACTTATATGCATCCTCAGTAGCCTCTTCTCTTATCACGTCAACAATATCGTCAACTGTTATTATTCCTAGAAGCTTGTTTGGCGCATCAGTAACAGGAACAGCTAAAAGATCGTACTTTGCAACCAGATTTGCAACATATTCCTGATCCATGTCAGGCTTTACACTAATAATGTCTGAAGTCATCACAGCTTTTAATCTTTTATCAGGCTCTGCCATGATTAACTCTCTTAATGTAACTACTCCGCGAAGATGGTCTTCTCTGTCTGTTGCGTATATATAATAAATGGCTTCCACGTCCGTATCCTTTCGCAGATGCTCTAATGCGCCGGCAACTGTAAAATCCTCTTGAAAAGATACAAATTCAGTTGTCATTATTCCACCTGCAGTATCCTTATCATATTGAATCAGTTCTTCTACTTCTTCTGCTTCTTCTTCTGTCATTTGTGCCAGAACTTTTAAATGCTCTTCTTCAGGAAGATACTGAAGAATATCAGCAGCATTGTCAGGAGGCATTGTATCAAGCA
>JAGMBN010000136.1 GCA_023129655.1 bacterium
GTATTTTCCGCAGACGCTGTTGAACGTCTTGATAGGTCTGTTATTGACGAAATAGTTGTTACAAATACTATCCCGATGAAAGAAAAGAAAAAATCAGAAAAAATCAGAGTTCTTTCAATAGCGGAACTCCTTTCAAAAGCAATATATAGTATTCATAATAATACTTCTGTAAGTTCGCTGTTTGTTTAATTAGGAGATAATAATGCAAAAAATTCAGTTGCAAGCCAATGCTAGAAAAGAAATAAATAAAAAGTCTACAAAGGAGCTGAGGAAACAGGGATGTATACCGGCTGTTTTATACGGTCATGGTATAAAGACCTTGAATCTTACGGTTGAACAGAAAAAGTTTGAGCAAATGATAAAGAAAACGCATGGAGAGAATGTTCTTATATCTTTATCAATAGATAGCGACGGTTCCTCAAAACAGGAAACTGTGATGATCAGGGACATTCAGTATCATCCTGTAAGCGATGGATTGCTTCATATAGACTTTTACAAAATATTACTTCATGAAAAGATCACTACAAGGATTAATATAGTTCTTACGGGACAGGCTGCAGGCGTTAAAGAGGGTGGAGTGCTGGACCACTCAATGAGAGATGTGGAAGTTAGTTGTCTGCCTGATAAAATGCCTGGTCACTTTGAAGTAGATGTTACGCAGTTGGAAATAGGTTCATCTATCCATATAAGGGATCTGAAGATTCCCGAGGGTGTAGAAGTTTTAGCAGACCCTGAACAAGCAATTGTTTCAATTGTTCCTCCAACTATTATAAAAGAAGAGGAAGTTGCTGTGGAAGAAGAGCCTGAAGTTGAAGGTGAAAAGAAGGAAGGTGAAGACGTTAAAGCTGAGACATCAGAAGGGGAGCAGAAAGAGAAGGAAGAGAAAGAAGAGAAAAAACCGGATGAAAAAAAGTAAGTGAAGATAATTGTGGTTACACCAGATTATAGTAAATCTAAACTATAACGTATCATTAATGTAAAAGGAGATGAAATGGAATATAGACAATTGGGAAGAAGCGGTTTGCGGATATCAAAGTTAGGACTTGGCACAATGGTTGGGTTCAAAAAGGAAAATCAGAAGGAGGCAACCAGCATAATTCACAAAGCAATAGACGAGGGAATTAATTTTATAGACATGGCCGATTGTTATACAGAGTCAGAAGAGACTGTTGGAAATGCGCTGGCAGAAGGCAACAAGAGAGAAAAAGTGGTGTTAACCACCAAATTCGGCTGGTATATGGGAGAGGGGACCAATACCAATAACTGCGGTGCAAACAGAAAGCATATAATAGCGCAGTGTGAAGAGAGTTTGAGAAGACTGAAAACAGAATATATCGATAATTATGTAGTTCATGTCGTTGACGCAACCACGCCAATGGAAGAAATGTTGTACACTCTGGATATGCTTGTAAAGCAGGGCAAGGTCAGATACATAGGCACATCAAAATATCCTTCCTGTAAAATAGTGGAAGGAATTTTCATAAGTCAAAAACATGGGTGGGCAGGCTTTGTAAGCGAACAGTTGCCTTACAGCTTGCTTGACAGGGCGGCGGATATTGAATTGATTTCTGTTTGCAGGAACTATGGAGTCGGCATTACGCCTGTCTTTCCTATCGCTAGAGGCTTGTTATCCGGGAAATATCGTTTAGGTATGAACAAAGCACATTCAGGAAGAGCTGGCAATGAAATTCCGAGAGAAGTGCTGGAAACAGTGGAAAAGCTTGCAAAGCTTGCTGAAAACAGGAACATTACACTTGCAGAATTTTCACTTGCATGGCTTATGCATCAGCCCGGAGTCACGACGCCGATACTTGGGGCAAGGACGATGGAATATTTGGAGTCGGGGTTGAGGGCTTGCGATGTGAAATTGACGGATGAGGAGATGGAAGAGGTTGACAAAATTGTGCCTCCGGGAAGTTTTATAAAAGATGATTCCGGTTATTACGCTAATGTTTACGATCCTTTAAGACAAGGGTACGTTTCTTCTGCATCAATAAACAAAAAGAAAACAGATTATTTTATTCCCGTTTCCTGAACTTTGTCCTATTTAACAAATACTTTTAAAGACTTTGAACCTTACAGTTGAGCAGAAAGAGAAGGAAGGGGAAAAAGAGAAAAAACCTGATGAGCAAAAGTAGATGAAGATAATTGTAGGATTAGGTAATCCCGGTATCAAGTTCAGGAAAAACAGACACAATGCAGGATTTATGGCTATAGACAAAGTGGCAAAAGAGGTGGGGATTAATATAAAAACCAGAAAGTTTGATTCTATAATTGGTCGGGGTATCATAGGAAAGAAAGAGGTAATTCTTGTAAAGCCTCAGACTTTTGTCAACTTAAGCGGGCAAGCAGTTTCAAAACTTGTTAATTTCTATAAAATGGATACGGAAGACTTGATTGTTATTTATGATGATGCTGATGTAGAATTCGGTAGGATCAAAATTAAAAAGAGCGGAAAATCCGGCGGACATAACGGCATAGAATCTATTATAGATGCGCTGGGCAATGAGAATTTTTCCAGAATACGTATTGGCATTGGCAGAAGCATTCATTGTGAGGATTTGAAAAAATATGTGCTGGGAAATTTTAATAAGCTTGAAATGAGTAAATT
>JAGMBN010000137.1 GCA_023129655.1 bacterium
TAAAATCTATGCCGAAATTCTTTTCTCCTTTAATGAAAAAGCTTGTCATCCCAACTAAGATCAGTATTAACGAAAGACCAAGAGCTATAAAACGTTTGTTAACAAAATCTAGGTTAGGCTTATGAAAAAGCTGCAGCATCTTTATGCTGACAAAACTTCTTCTCCTGCAAAACAGATCAAGAATAAGTCTGGTTACAACAATCGCAGTAAACATACTTGCAAGAATACCCAGCGTTAGTGTTACGGCAAAACCTCTTATAGGTCCTGTTCCAAACTGATAAAGCACAACTGCTGCTATGAGCGTTGTTACATTTGCGTCTATAATAGTCCTGAACGCTTTTTGATACCCACTCCCAATGGCTGCGCGAATGGTTTTGCCGCTTGAAAGCTCTTCTCTTATTCTCTCAAAAATAAGCACATTTGCGTCCACTGCCATACCAATTGTCAGTATGATGGCTGCAATGCCCGGCAAAGTGAGCGTAGCGCCAAGAGATGCCAGTGCCGCCATTATTATAATTAGATTAAGACACAGAGCGGCTCCCGCGATTAAGCCGAGGAACATGTAATAAATCATTATGAAACAGAATACAATTATCAGCCCCAGTATGCCTGCTCTTATGCCCTTTCTTATAGAATCCGCTCCCAAAGAAGGTCCAACTGTTCTTTCTTCCAGAATTTCAACTTTCGCAGGCAGAGCGCCGGACTTTAGAACAACAGCAAGATCAGGCGCTTCCTGGGCAGACACGCCTGTAATCCGACCTTCTCCAATAATTCTATCATTTATTGTTGCAACCAGCTTCAGTTTCCCGTCAAGCAATGTAGCAAGCCTTTCTCCAATATGCGCGCCGGTAAGCCTTGCAAAAGCCTTTGAACCTTTTCTGTTAAACTTAATTGCTACAATGGATTGATTCATCTGCCCATACGTTACATAGGCATTTGTTAAAAGCTCTCCTTTCTTGCTTGATAGAGCAGACTTTGCTTCCAAGAGATATGGCTCTTTATAGGTTGTGCCGTCATTTTTTGTTCTCGTAAGATATGCCAGCTCATATCCATCAGGTACCTTTCCAGCTAGAGCCTGTTTAATCTTATCCTTGTCCTCGCAAACGAGTTTAAATTCAAGCACAGCCTGACGCCTTATAATCTCTTTTATTCTCTCAGGCTCTCTAATGCCGGGCAGTTCTATAATTATTCTGTTTTTTCCCTTAACCGGCATTACAACAGGTTCTGCGACCCCAAATTCATCTATACGGTTGCGTATAACTATAAGTGCTCTTTCTTGGACATCTTTTGCTTTCTTTCTGGACATTCCTTCAGTATCAACAGCAAGCACAAGATGGCTTCCTCCTTGAAGGTCCAAGCCAAGATTAATAAGCTTTTGAGGTAAATATCGCTTTAAGAATACAGGAATATTTCCATAGAGCTTTGCGTGTTCTAAGATATCATTAATTGCGGATTCTTCCTTAACCGTCGGCAGCGTAAACGTGATGACATTCTCTTTCTCGTGGATATGGGTAGATAATTTATGTATTTCTTGTTTTTCAAGGCGGGTTTTTACTATGTTTGAAGCCCTGCCAAAGGCTGTGATGGGTTCTACATTTTTGGGAAGATTCGCAAAATCAAGCTCCAGAGAAAAATAGCCGCAACCGTTCTTGTCTATGCCTGCATTTATCCCTTCTTCAGGGAACACACCCTGCAGCCACACAGGAAGAAAATATCCATAAATCCCTGTTGACGGCAGATTACACACTATGCCCACAAGAACAACTACTGCAACTAATATTATCCGCCACCTAAGAGATTTCATTATGCTTGTTCAGCTTTCTTTTCCACGCGGCTTATTGCGCTTCTTGCAAATTCTATCTTTACATTATCAGCAACTTTTATAACTAAGGATTTTTCTTTTGTCCCTACAACCATGCCGTAAATGCCGCCGCTGGTAATTACCTTGTCTCCTTTTTCTACCCGAGAGATCATTTCCTGACGCTCCTTTTGTTTCTTCTTCTGAGGTTTGATTGTTAAAAAATAGAAGATCCCAAATATCAGCGCCATCATAATTAAAAAACTGAACGGATTAGCCTGCCCCTGCTGCGGCGCTCCTCCTCCTGCGCTTCCCATTGCATAAAGTATACCCAGCATTTTTGCCTCCTCTTGTTTTTTATTATCTTAAGAATTAAGTAAATATCACATTTAAGAACAAATTTAAAGAACTAATTTTCCTGCATACTGCTTTAGAAACGCTTTCTTAAAATCCAAAAACTTGTTTTTAGATATAGCCTTTCTGGCATCTCTAATAAGTTTCATTAGAAAATACAGGTTATGAATAGAGGTTAATCTGAGCCCTAGAATTTCACGTGTGTTAAATAAGTGCCGAATATACGCCCTGGAGTAATTCCTGCATGTATAACAACTACATTCAGTATCTATAGGCTCATTGCTTCTTGCATGTTCTGCATTTCTTACAACCAATTTTCCCTCTCTTGTGAACACTGTGCCATTTCTTGCATTACGTGTTGGCATCACACAGTCAAACATATCAATGCCCATGCCTATACATTCCAATAGATCGCGTGGGTCTCCTACTCCCATTAAATAACGAA
>JAGMBN010000138.1 GCA_023129655.1 bacterium
TGAAGAAGAAAAAAGTTGACCCAAACGGCCATTTATGGCAGACTGTTTTGGAAACGACTGGTCAGGTATGATTCAAACATTATATGCTTACCTCTAACTTATAAACAAAAACCTTAGAAAAATTCATAGAGGTATGTCAGGAAAGAGGAATATGGTGGTAAAAACAGTTCGTGGGACAAGTGATATACTACCTTGCAATGTAGATACGTGGCAGGCATTGGAACTTGTTTCCAGAAATTTGCTGGAAGCCTATGATTATAAAGAGATCCGCACGCCTGTATTTGAACAAGCCGGACTCTTTCAAAAAAGTGTTGGGGAATCTACAGACATTGTAAGTAAAGAAATGTATGTGTTCTCTGATAAAAAGGGTAGGGAACTCGCTCTTAGACCTGAGGGAACTGCCTCAATCGTGCGCTCATTTATTGAGCACAATATGCATACACAGACTTTACCTGTAAAACTATACTACATAGGCCCATTTTTCAGATACGAAAGACCGCAGGCAGGAAGAACAAGGCAATTCCATCAGGTCGGAGCAGAGGCAATCGGCGTTGAAGACGTGAGACTGGATGCAGAGATAATTGATATTGCAGTTCAAATTCCATCCAAAATGGGTATTAAAAACCTAAAAGTAATGCTGAATAGCATTGGTTGTAAGGAATGCAGGCCAAAGTACATAAAACAGCTTCTAGGACATCTTAAAAACAAGATCAAAAACCTGTGCGCGGACTGCAACCGCAGATACTCTACTAATCCGTTAAGAATTTTGGACTGCAAGAAACCCGAATGTATTCAAAATGTAAAAGACGGACCAACTATCACAGAGAATCTATGCGCCAAATGCAGGAACAAACTTGAGACAGTAGAGAGATACATAAAATATTTAGACATTGATTATCAAATACAGCCCTATCTTGTTCGCGGTCTTGATTATTATACAGGTGTGATCTTTGAGATCACTCATTCTCAGCTAGGCGCGCAGAACGTAGTTGCTGCCGGAGGAAGATATGATAATTTGATTGAACAAATGGGCGGAAGACCAACTCCTGCTGTTGGATTTGCAGCAGGAATTGAAAGAATGATAATGCTGCTAGCGCATAGAAATTTTCAAAGCAATAACTCTGTATGCCTAGCGTATCTTGATTTTTCTATGGATGAACGAGTGTTTAAATTTCTTGCTGAATTAAGACAAAATGGAATACACACTAAAACAACCTATCAGGAAAAAACCCTTAAAAACCAATTAAAAACAGCCGCAAAATCAAACTGCAAATTCAGTCTGATCTTAGGCGCAAATGAACTATTAAAAGGCACGGTTATTCTCCGCAATATGAAAACAAGTACACAAGAAGAGATTATGATGGATAATGCCGTGACAATAATAAAGAAAAAATTCCCCCTAGGGGGATTCAGGGGGATGTAAAATGCCGCAAAACACAATAATCCCATACAACCCAGAACTAAAACGATTCGCGCGAGATCTGCGAAACGATAGCACGTTGTCAGAAGTCCTGCTTTGGCAGCAGATTAAAGGCAAAATCATTGGTTATGAATTTCACAGACAAGTCCCCATTGATCAGTTTATAGTAGATTTTTATTGTCATGAATTAATGTTGGCTATTGAACTTGACGGAAGCAGTCACAATAATAAATATGATTATGATATGGAGAGACAATCAAAACTTCAGGATTTAGGAGTTAAATTTATCAGGTTTAATGATTTGGATGTGAAGGAAAATATGGCTGGTGTCTTAATTGCTTTGGAAGATAAAATTAGAGAGATTGTAAATTGCGAGGCGAACATCCCCCTAGTTTCGCCTGAGGCGAAACTGTCCCCCTTCAAAGGGGGAATTAAAGCAGACCATTTTGCTGACGTCAACAAAATGGTCAAACTAGCTAGATTGAAATCTAAATAAATAATTAAAGCGAGAGGTAAAAATGAAAAGAAAGATATTATTATTCATATGCTTGTTGATTTTGTTTTGTGGAGTAAATGTATCTGCGAAGCCTAGGGTATTGACCATTCAAGAACTTAATGTTAACTGGGTAAATTATGAAAACAAAATAGTAAGAATTGAATTCTGTAGGGCAACAGACTTATTTCAGCTAGATGAAGAAATTTATCGCGCTAACATATGGGATACAGAAATAAATCTTATTAAAGTTGAATTTAAAAAAGCTGGACTTAAGTATATGCAACTAGTAGCTGAATTGAGTCAAAAGCGATACGAACAGTCCGTATATATAAAAGGAAAGCGTTACATGTATCGCAAAGGAAAGTGGTACGTATATACAAGAGGAAGGCGGCTATATAGAAAGAAGGCATATACAAAAGGAAGTCGGGACGCATACGCAAAAGGAAGGTGGGACGTATGCACAGGATACGTATATGCTATTGTAGTTAGAACCACATATGATCGTCCAAAGTTAAGATTAATCGGGCTTAAGCGTACATCAAAAGGTGGCAAAATTAGTTACAAATGGTAATTATTTCTTCTCTCCTAACCATAAAGCAAAGGAACAGGCATGTTGTGACATCACTGATGTCACAATT
>JAGMBN010000139.1 GCA_023129655.1 bacterium
AGAAGCATGTTTTTAAACATAAAGACTCCTCGCACAAACGAATTGGAGTTCAATAAGCTCAGGATAGATTATTTTTTAAACATAGTTGATTTAACAGGCAAGAAACCAGCAGACAGAGAACTAGTTCTAAATGTTTCAAAAGAGTCGAAAATCTTTGCGAAAGATTTTCTCAAGGAAAACAAGATAGATGAGAAGGATACAATAATAGGATTTAATCCCGGAGCTGCGTATGGGAAAGCAAAGCGCTGGCCTGTTAAAAAATACGCAGAATTAGGAAACAGATTGATTAGTGCTTATAATGCAAAATTAGTTTTGTTTGGCGGTTCGCATGATCAAGGTGTTGCAAATATACTGGCAAAAGAGTTAAGAAACAAATGCGTTATAGCAGCTGGAAAGGCAACTCTTCAGGATAGCATGGGTCTGGTTAATAAATGTAGATTATTTATAACAGGGGATACAGGGCCTTTGTATATTGCATCTGCATTAAAAGTTCCAACACTGGCAATCTTTGGCCCGACAGATCCGGATACGGTTGCAATTCCATCCGAAAAATTACGGATAATATATAAGAAAGTTAGCTGTTCGCCGTGTTTTCTTCGGGAATGTCCAAATGACCACAGATGTATGGAAGAGGTAACTGTGGAAGAAGTATTTATGGAAATTTCGAGAATGATGAAGGAATCTTTTCGTCATTCTCCGACTTAACCGAACATAAATATAAGTAGACTTTTATGGGCAAGGTGATAAGATAAAAATATGAAAATTAGCAAGATGATTAATTACTGGGTTGAAGGAGCTGAGGATGACCTCAAAACCGCTAAAAGTCTTTTCGTCTCAAAGAGGTATCATCATTGTCTTTTCTTTTGCCATTTATTTCTTGAGAAGATTATTAAAGCATTGGTGGTTAAGAAAATAAAACATCAAGCTCCTTATGTGCATAATTTAGTAAGATTGTCAGAATTAAGTGGTATTGAATTTTCTGAAGAACAATTAGACCTTTTGGCTGAAATAACAAGTTTTAACATTGAGGCAAGGTATAATGACTATAAACGTAAATTTTTCAAAAAAGCAACTAAAGAATATACAGAAGGATATTTTGAAAAAGCGAAAGACATATATCTATGGTTGAAAAGCAAACTATAAGAAAAAATATACGAAATATCGCTTTAAGGTTTAGAAAGCTTTTGGAGGGAGAAGGTACGCCTGTTGAAAAATTAATTCTTTTTGGTTCCTATGCTAGAGGGAAAGCAAACAAAGAAAGCGATATTGATCTCTGCATTATTTCTTCTAAATTCGGGAAGGATACTACGGACGAACTTCAATTTCTTTTAAAAAAAACTCGCAGGATAGATACTCGTATTGAACCAATTCCTGTTTCTCCACAAGAATACAGAAAGCAGGATTCTCCACTTATTATTGAGATTAGAAAATTCGGTATAGAGATTTCTTGACCTCGTATTATTAGCAGATTTTAATAGTATAAGCGAATATATGGAAAGTCTATTTTTTGCAATAAATTTTTTAACTATTCTTCCGTTTGAGAAATTCTCAAGAAGTATTAAAAAAGAGAAAATAAAGGACTCCGTCCTGTTTTTTCCTGTTGTTGGCATAATTATTGGGTTGCTGCTTTCCATTATCTGCTTAGTTCTTAGAAACATGTTCTCTCCGCTTGTGTTGAGTGCGTTTATTGTAACGATACTTGCAATGCTAACAGGAGGACTGCATCTGGACGGATTTATAGATTCTGTAGACGGCTTATTTGGCGGCAAAAATAAAGATGATATTCTAAGCATAATGAAGGATCATAATGTGGGTGCATTCGGCGTTATCGGAGTAGTATGCTTGTTAATGCTAAAATTTGCGCTTATAGATTCTCTTTCTAATGATATATTTTTAAAGGCAGTATTCATAATGCCTGTTCTTTCCAGGAGCAGCATGAGTTTTGTTTTATTATTAACGCCATGTTCAAAGAGCAATGGATTAGGAAGTGCTTTTGCAGGAGAAAGGAAAGTGGTGTATTGGTTAATTCCTATACTTGTTTCTTATATTCTTGCAATCTTGCTGTTCGGAGTAAAAGGAAATTTTATTACTTTTTTTGTCTTTTTATTTGCGCTTATTATACGAGGATATTTTTTAAGGAAGATAGGTGGTATTACAGGAGATACTATGGGCATGCTGAATGAGCTGGTAGAAGTATTTGTTTTATTTAGTGTGATACTGTTTATTAAGGGGATGAGTTGAGCATATTAGTAGTAGGTTCTGTTGCTTTGGATTCTGTCAGGACTCCATTTAAAGAGGTAAAGGATGTTCTGGGCGGTTCAGCGTCTTATTTTGCGTATGCAGCAAGCTATTTTGGAGAAGTCCATTTAGTAGCGGCAGTAGGACGCGACTTTCCACAGCAGTATATGAATCTGTTTAATAAAAAGGGAATAGATATTACTGGGTTGAAAAAAAAGGAGGGTAAAACATTCAGATGGTCAGGAGTTTATAAGAAAGACATTAATCAAAGAGAAACATTATC
>JAGMBN010000014.1 GCA_023129655.1 bacterium
CTTAACTCTTTCAAATGGAGTCATTATTTCGTTCATGTTGATTCTCTCTTTTTAAACTTTCATTGCCAATCCAGAATCTTAACTTTACCCAATATACCTGCGGACACTCCTCCTTTTTTAGGAGGACGTCCCACCCAGCTTGATTGTAAAAGATTTCCAAAAGAGTTGACCACTTTAATGTCAATCTGATTTTCTCCTTCTTTTAAAAATTCCGATATCTCCACTACATACGGGGACCACGGGCGTATACCTGCTAATTTTTTGTTTATCCAAACCTCAACCACCTCTTTTGCTTTTTCTATCTCCAGATATGCCTTTTGAGGAATGGAATTTAATTCTACTTTCTGGGAATAAACTCCTGCGCCTGCAAAATAGGGATAACCCTGTTTTGTCCATGAGCCGGTTTGAAGAATTCCATTCTCTCTCTTCAATACTTCTTTCCTTCCTTCTTTTGCTACCATGAAACTGCCGCTTACAACTACAGGCTCAATGAAGTGTGAGTTTATAACTCCACTTTTAATCTCTGGAGAATAATATTTGCTCGGTTTTACTTTTAATGTCAAAAGATTGCTTCCTGTTTTAGCATGCTTTTTAACAGGAAACTTCAAATTATGACTATCCCATAATGTGTATGATTCTTTTTGTGTTAGCTTCTTTCCATTCAGCCATATTTCTTCATAATCTTCTGAATCCACAACTATAGATAAATCTTCAGGAATGTGTTTTAATATAAATTCACTACGCAGCCGGAAAAAATCCATGTTTTCAGGGGATAATTCTATTTTTGTTTTTCCATATCTGGTAACTTTCACCCATGCTTTATCCTTCGCTTCATTTTTAATTGACATAAGCTGAAATTGAGGAATAAAAAGATTTGAAGTTTCTGTTTCAAAATTCCATTTCGTTCTGAGTGTTATTATTCCTTTTCGTTTTGAGGCAAGGTTTAATGGCCAATTATCTACTAAAGGTAATTTTTCTCTTTTCTCAGAAGCAAAAAGGTATAAGGATTGATGAGGCGCAAGAGTTAGGTTAATATTAGAGACATTACTTTTCTTCTCATGTTCAAGAGAAAAAGCTTTTCCTGTATCCGGATCCCACAATGAAACTTGAGAATGGAACTTCCAGCCAATTTTGATTTCCTTTTTTCCCGATGACTGATTTGCCAAAAACAGTATTCTTCCATCAGAAACTTTTCTGCCGGCAGATATGACATCTCTTCTTCCTCTGCCGCTTATTATCCATGAACTCTCATTATGCGGCAGATTGGACGCAAGGATGGATTCAAACTTGAGATTGTCTTCCATGTGTGGAATCTGAACAACTCCATCCAAATTTTCTGTCTGCTTCAGTTTGCCTTCTTTAACATCTATATAAGATACCAGTGGTCTGCCGACTATTATTAATTTGCCTCCTGCCTCTACAAACTGCTTAAGTCGGGCATAGACATCTTTTCTTAATATCTCAATTCCCGGCAGGATTATAGTTTTGAAACATCCATTTTGGGTTACCAGACAACCGTCTTTAATGGAACCATTAGTTATTACTTCATCAAATAGTAATTCAAAATCCCTGTGTGTTCTGAGTAAAGCGTCAGAGACTGCATAAAGAGCGTTTTCTGTCTTAACCAACTTTTTACATTCACCTAACCAACTTTTTTCTACAACTCTCATCAGACACCATGCATTAGTGGTGGGATAAAGCACACCTATTTCCGCTTCCAATTTTCCTTTAGCGCATACAAGGGAAAGGCGGCCGGAGTAATCGGTAAATTGTTTATAATATTTCCACCATGGAGATGTAAAATGTTTGCCTGAAATGGCTCTTTTTCTGAAACCCTTTATTGTATAAATCAGTGTATTATCGTTAATGAGATTTATACCAAGAGCGGAAAGCCAGTCATTTACCCACTTTTGCTCCTCCATTGTCTGTCCCCAGTCAAGAATCCCAAACGCTTCGCACATTGTTCTTTCTCTTCCTGTAAATCTGGCTGTGCTGGAGATAAGTTTTGCAGTAATAATAAGGCCTCTGCGATCCATCTTATCAATGCTCCACATTTTCCCAAAATCATAACTTGTTTCTTTCCCTAACAAATCCATTCCAGGCACCTGCATCCACTTAAGAGCCTCATAAACATCTCCTGAGTAAACAACATTGCGAAATAATCTTTCCTCTCCAAGCAAATGACCTGTATGAAGGAGTTTTCTTTTCTCGCACCAATCGGATATTTGTTTTGTATAACTATGCGCGAAAAGGTGAGTCAACAATGACCAGAAATGATAGTGGGTAACCTGATAATCACCGGTATCTATTAGTAATTCATGAATCTTTGCTTTCAAATCATAGTCATACTTCTTTTTGAATTCAGAAAAAAGAGAAGACGAGTAATACGTCCCTTGTGTAGATACTTGTGGTTCATCAGTAAAAAATCCTTTTAATGTATTTCCAAAATACTCCTTAAATCTTTTTTCATATTGGACATGGGTACTCTGGATAAATTTTTCTACCGCCTTTTTGTTCAAGGTATCCAAATACCCCGTTTGCTTTGAGCACCATTCCGCGCCGTATGCATATACTCCTGTTGAATCATTTAATTTTTGGGCAAATAATATTATCTTGCAATCTTTACCGTAATTGTTTTCCCAGATAAATTTACCCTGACTGAAAAATTTATCTATCTTCAACAGTTCAATTTTCTTCTCGGAAAACTGAACAACAGCTGCAATTAATTCCCCGTCAGGACTGCAATCAAGAGTTTTACCTGCCTTAACCGGAAAAGTTTCAAATTTAAATCTTTGTGTCTTAGTCCATGGGTAATCCCTGAGGACATAACCGGCGCAGGTGCCGCTGGGCCAGTTATAGTCATCATAAATCCAGACCTTCATCCCCAACTCTTTGCACCTCTTCAAAGTCCACTCTACCCTTTTCCACCATTCCTTGCCCAAATAAGAAATCTCTAAGCCATAAATGGCAAAAATAAAGAATTCATTGATCCCTTTATCTTTCATATCCTGGAGCTGTTTTTCCATCTCAGGATAATCCATCTCTCCTGACCAGCACCACCATGGAACAGGGCGGAAACTACCATCAGGTTCTTCGAACATCTTCTTTGTTCTCATTTTTTGTTTATATATCCTTTATCATTTCATTAAAATTAAACCGTCCACACATTACTTTCTCTTCTGAAAGTATCTTATGCATTTTAATGAAATCCTGCAGATCATCCAACTTGGGATAACGAAAAATAACCTGTTTGCCTTTTACTTCAAACTTCTCTAAAATTTGACCTTGTTTCATCATCTCCTAACTTTATCCATTAATCCTTTAGAAGTCATTTTCTATAACCCTTTCAAACAAGCATTAATCAATCCACTCAATGAACCAGTTGCCAATCCAATACAGGTATCAGCCGCGCCATAGTAAAGTCGTATCTCATCTTTATCATAGTCAGCTATTGCACCGCACGGAAAAACAACATTAGGCACTCTGCCACATTGTTCATAAAGTTCCTCAGGAGCCAGAATATAGCTTTTTGTCATTGTCTGTCCGCAATTACATACTGCCCCCGCACCTGGAAAATCTCTCGGTTTTATAATTGGATTTTCAGGATGCCGCTTTAAAATAAATTCTTTATAAAACACACTAGAACCCATGTTTTTTTCTCCCAATTATTTCATAAATCAAAATTTTATAACTCTACTTCATTAACAAACTTGTAGTAGTGTCTTGCTATATCATCGGCGCTCAAAGCCCGATTATAAATTCTCACTTCATCGATTACACCGTTGAAATAACCAGATGAAAGTATTTTCCCTATTGTTAAATTGCTATACCAATTCTTGGTATCTGATAATTGAAGATTTGAGATTGGTTTTGCCGGCCCGTGCTGCTTGCCGTCAATATATAGTTTTGCTTCTGTCTGAGTAATAGAAAAGGCGATATGGTAAAATCTGCCTGTAAAAAAAATATACTCATATGCGCTGGCAGAAAAATTGTTCCCACCACCTAAATAACCTCCATTTGAATTACCAAAACAGGTATAGCTAAATTTTTTTTGCTGATTTCTGTTACTGTATGAAAACACCCAGCCATAATGTGACTTTAAGCGATCAGGTCTTCCTTTACCTGCAATTCCTAACAGGCCGCCAGCCTTTCCATAACCAGTATAATCAAGCTGATTAAACTTCACCCATGCCTCGACTGTAAGAGCACTCTTAATATCCAAACTTGCGTCCTTCCCGCAGTCAACATAATCATCCTTTCCGTCAAATTGCAGTGCTGAACCGGATATTCCTTTTACCCATGTTGCGCCACGTATCTCTCCATTATTTTTATTCCCTGAACTGTCCTTCGCTATTTGACCTTTCTCTTCATCAAAATGCCAGCACCCTACTAAAGAAGCAGCGTCTTCTGCTCTGGCTAAATCAATCAAAGATAAAACAAGCAAACTTGTTAATACCATGACTCCTAAAAACCTTATCATTTCTCTTTTCATGTTTCTCTCCTTTTTTGGTTATACTTGATTTTCCTGAAAAAGCAGTGTTAACTACATCCACTCACCTCCTTTCCATCCTCTGTCGCTGATTTCTCATACATCAGTCTCCTTATTTAACTAATGTGAACTTCCTGAAAAAACAGGGATTCTTCTTTCCTGTGATGCCACGACTCAATTGATAGTAATAGGTTTGTCCTCCTCCTGCATCATCATCAAAAATAACGAAACTAAAGCCAAAGACAGTTCCTTGTGTAGGAGATATATGCAGATAATTAAAAGGTATTTTTACTTCATAAAAAGTTTTTTTATTTGCCTCATCTCTGACTACAGCAAATTCACTTCTTTGCCGGAGAGATTTTTCTGAACCATGCGATTGATACGAGAGAGGTACTTCCTTAGCCAAAGCTATCACTAAGTCGCAATCGTCAGGTCCATAACCACCCATTATCTTTCCCAAACAACCATCTACCCATGGATCAAAGGCAAATTGAAGGCAGTCTCCGTTCCAGATACCTCTACCGGCTTTATTATTGAAGTGTTTATCATCCGTTACCTCACCAGCCAAATAGAAATTATGCTTATCCCAACCAACATAGACTTTAGCGCTTAAGTCTTTTGGCCCGTTCCAATTGACCCAGGGGTCAGGAGGCAATATCTGATCTCTCTTGTTCATCAGAATATAAGGATGTTTCTTCCATTCAGAAAGGTCTCCATCTATTTTTACAGGACGGGCAACCATTTTTATCTTCTCAAATTCCAAAGGAAATGAGGTAGCTGCTTTCTCAAACTTTTTGCCGCAATCCACCTCTACTTCTATCTCTCCCCTTCTGTTGAGTATATCCTCCGGTAAAGGGAATTTTATAAAAGTCCTTTTTCTTTTCGGTAGATGAACTGATTTAGTTAAAACCTGCTTTCCTATAGAGAAAGAAACCTCAGCAGTTAAATCCTGATTAACCTGATTTTGGAGGCAGAGCACTGCTTCGTTTATCTTCCGAGTGATGAAAAATACCTTTACCGGAACAAGATGCAGTTTTGCAGAAGAAAGAACATTGTCAAGATTTTCAAAACTTCTTTCTCCCTGCATAGTTAAATATACGGGTAATTCGCCTATTTTAAAGGTTATTTCTTTTCCTTTAACTTTTGTCTTAACCGGGTTGCCCATAACATTAAAGATAGAAATAGATGCCGGATTAGCTGAAACAGTGACTTTGCCTTCTCCTCTTACCAGCCAGATAGCACCATCTGCTTTATTATGTTTCCTGAAGACAACCGCTTTTACTGCTTCCCCAAAATCTATCTCTTTTGGTTCAATTACATTCTCTACTACCTTGGCTACCACACTATAGGCAGGAACAGTAGGCAGGAGATAGTGTCCATCTCGCCAGAGACCAGAGGAGTATCCTTTAAAAAAATGCCAGTCACAATAGTTAAACCAGTGACAGAAATCAACCCCTTTGGTCATTCTGGAGACAAGATAGGTTCTGGTTAACCTTTTAACCTGCTCTTTAGCATATTCACTATCAGAAGGCTCATTTACCTCTAATCTCCAGCCTAATTCTGAGATATAGATATGCTGATTACATCCATATCTCTGCCCTAGTTTTAAAGCCTGCCCGAACATTTTCGGCAGGAAATCTTCCGGCAGAGCAACTGGAGATAAATCAGTTCCGATAAATCTAGGAGAACAATATGGGTCTAAAGGGAAAAGATTAAACTCTTTACCTACTCTCTTAAAAACTGCTTCTGAAAAGGTATAACAACAGTTGGAGTCAGCCCCGCTTGGTCTTATTGCTCCAATTTTAGCATCAGGGCTAACCTTCTTTATCTCTTTGGCAGCAATTTTAATCATCTCCGCATATTTATCTATTAGAGGTTTTGCAACACAGAAACTATGTTTCACGTCTTCAGGATATTTCTGCAGATAAAAAGGATTGCGTCCTGTGGTTAAGTCATCCTCTGCTCCTATCTCCCAGATATCAACAACGTCTTTATATCTAACAGCGAGTTTATGGACAAACTCCCGCCAGTCCTTAAGATGCTCTTTTGAAGGGAGAAGACCAGAGCTGACTTTAATCTTTTTTCTCTTTAATTCAGCAGCTTCTTCTTTATCCCATGACCATTCCGGCGAAGTTCGAAGATGACTAAACGTAAATTTAATTTTATATCCTTGTTTCTTAAGAGAAAAAGCTCTATCAAGCAGTCCAAAGTAATACTTGCCTCTTATTTTTTCAATATATTTCCAATGAGTAGATACCGGGACCCAATGCACTCCGATTCTCTTTAATCCCGGGCCAGCAGACCAAGTAGCAATTCCGCAGAAAGGCTCCATCCCTTTTTCAATTTCAACAGGAGAATTAACTACAGCAAAAGTACCCAAATCCTCGGATATGAGAGAGCCTTTCTTTTTAAGTTGAGCGCGAACAATAAAAAGACCTAACTTTTCAGGCCTGAAAGAAAAAGCTTTTCTAAATTTTCCTTCTTTATCCAAACTTATCTTTTCTTCGCTCTCTTTAACAACTTTCTTTGAAAAATCTGTGATCCGATAAGAAAGAGTTAAATCTTTAGCCTCCGCTTCTTTCCATGCTTTATAAACAGAAATATTTACATCTATATCTTCACCTGGAAAGAAAACATAGTTATGTTTTGAAGGGATATGAACTCCTATGCATATTGGCTCTTTGTTCTTATAAGGACTAGGTTTATCTCCTTCTTCAAACTGATAGGCATCAACCCAGGCAGAAGCAGTCCCTCTAATCCCGAAACCTAACCAGCAATTTTCCCCTTTTGCCTCCATCTTTATGGAATAACGACTCCACTTCTTGCCAAGAGTAATACACCTCTTAGCAGTATGTTTTAGACTTTTCAGATATAACACAGCATTGAGATTGTCTTCTTCAGCTTTAGCATAGAGAGAGAACGTATAGGTCTTACCGGGCTCCGTAGAGATTGCTTTGGAGCTGTAAATTACACCTTTAAGTTTTAGACTGCATTTTCCATCCCAACCTTCTTTTGTGTCAATTTTATATTCTCTATTCCATACCTGTCCTCCTCCTGTTAGAGAACTTATCTCCGTCTCAAAACTACTGTCTCCCGGTATAAGGTTACAACTTGATACAAAGACTAAGTTAGTATCCTTAGCTGCAGCTACAACTGGATGAAGACCCGTAACTAACAATAACAAACCAACTATTCCAAAAACCATTTTCTTTTGTTGAGCAGACATCTTTTATATCCTCCATTTTATTGTTAACTTTCCTTAGACATACTGTTATCTTCTACAAATTTTTAAATTTTGAATTCACTCATTACCTCCTTTGCAATTTGAGATTCTTTATTTCATCTGTCTTATTCAGGGAGACGATATTTACTATCATAAGCCCAGCTTTGTATCTCAGCTTCAGGGTGCCAGGAAACATGTCCATCAGCAAAAAGACAGTTTGTTCCACTGTTGTGACGATAAGATTCGCCTGAGCTCTCAAAATTTCTGGTGAGAGAAGAGCTGTTCAAATCTAAAACTAAAATTAGATGTGGACATTGTTTATCAAGTTTCCTAGGACCGTAATCAGCACCTGGATATAGGGCTAATACGTCATAAGAACCTATCCTTATATTGTAGCCATAACTTACTCCTAATAAGCATTCACCAGTGTAATCTTTTCCTCCTGAAGGACATTGAAATATACTTCTTTTACTCTGAGGTATATTGCTAAACCACCCAAGTACCATCCCCTGTATCACCATGATGCCAAATGCGCCCATTACTATAACGTGTAGCACCAAGAGACTCAGCAATGGATGTAACCCAATTTTCGCTTCCGCTGACAAATTGATTTGGCAACCACCCGTCCCAATCATCAGCATACATCTGAGCTGCCAGTCCCATATTTTTCAAATTACTCACACATTTTATTCTTCTTCCCATCTCCCTTGCCCCAACAAGCGCTGGCAACAGCAAACTTGAAAGCAAAGCGATTATCGCTACGACAACAAGCAACTCAATAAGCGTGAAAGAATGTTTGTGTTGGGGATACACAAAATTTTTCTTTCTCTTAAACATTTTTTAATCACCTCCCTCTACCTTAAATATATTACCTGCAAACGGTTGTAGATTAATCTTCCATAGGCCATTAAATACACAACTCTCAATATTTTCATTTACAGGCATTATTGATTTCGGACAAGTTCTGCATGTAACCTCAGTTTCAATTAAACTTTCTTTATGATTTATTAGAACTAAATATCCCTCGTTTTTTGAAACACGATGATATGTCCGCTCAACATAGGGATTTGAAATATCTAATTCCTGCTCTACCTTGCTTATCTCTTTTAAATATTCATATATTTTATAAGTATTATCGTCATTTGAGGAAAAAGCGTATTTTGTTTTAGAGAGAATAGTTTCAACAGGTACTCCTAAAAATATTGTTTTCCCTTTACCATACTTATATTCCAGCATTGCAGGAGTCTTATCCTCCCATTCCAGTAATGTTTGCGCTTTATGTCTTTTTATCTCCAGACGCCAGTCCTGTATCTTGCGGCGTAGTTCAAGCTCTTTTAGTGTATGGGGACACTTGCCGGACGAAGTCATGAATGTCTTTGATCCGGGAAACGGCAAACGATCCGCAGATTCTATTCCAAAAAGTTCCTCAAGGTTTGTGAGACTACCTCCATCATAGGAAAGATATAAAGTATTTCCTTTTTCTACATGTTCCATGATCCGCTGCCAATCCACGATATTATAATTAGAGTGTCCACATACTGACGGGCATATTAATAAGTTGTATCTCTCAAAGGAATCATGCGCATAGATGAAATCTGCTTCAATACCAGCCTGTTTGCATAAAACAAAAGTATTATAGTAAACTTCCCAAAAATCTTCCCCATCCATTATGACTATAGCTGCTTTCTTACTGGTTTGCGGCAATCTCCCTCCTATTCTATCTATGACTTTTCTGAATTTTTTAAATTCCTCGCCGGCAGGTTTAACTCTTCCGTCTACAGATGTAAGCCCCAGATCACCTTCCATCTGCGACCATTTATAAGGGATCATTTTGCTTTGGCTGAAATCGCTGAAACACCACCAAAGACACCCAAGATCCCCGTTTGCAAAAAGGCTGTATAATCGCAGGCGAATAAAATCCGCAGAGCTTTCCTCAGAAAGTGTACTGTTCCCCAAAGTGCCTGTTTCTTCACACAGAACAGGTTTCTTCCCAAGACATGAGTAGTATCTGCTCTGAGCTGTTGCATGCAGATTAGCCCTCATATCTGTGAGCCTATCCATATAGCATCCAGGAGTAAAAGGAGGATATGGATGGACAGTTAAAACATCAACAATCTCTCCGCTCTCTTTGATTCCCCACGGTCTTTCATTATTAGGATGAGAACTCAATCCATGCATACCTGAACTAATTAGGTGTTTTGAATCATTTACACGCAACTCATTAGAAATTGTCCTCAGCCACGTCCAAGCTGCCTCCGGACTTGGACATTTCATAAAACAATTGTGCTCATTTCCAAACTCCCACGAGAGAATTGTATTGTTATTTTTATATCGATGAGCAAAATACTTGCAGTATAGAAGCTGCCATTTAATCATGAATGGGTCAGTGAATATATTTCTGCCTTTTCTCCAGCTTACATCCAGGAGCACCCCACTCATAAATCCTGTCATGAGAGCAACAATAAGTTTTAATTTATGTTTATCAGCAATTGCAAGAAGCTGGTCAAACTTTTTAACCATGTCTTTATCTACCATTTCAGGACTATCCAGAGATGTAATACTTTCATCGTGCCGCATAACAATTTCTCTTGTGTGCTTAGGTGGACCTATTTCCAGTATCGGCTGAAAGTCATCCCATGTAAGAAATACTCTTGCAACATCCATTCCAAGCGCTTTTATCTCTCCAAATTCTGAGTCAATTTCTTCAGGATTCCACTCTTTCCACATTTTTACACCATGATGTCTTGGCCAATAGTTCACGCCCAACAAGAAACTTTTAAATGTATTGTTTTTACTCAACACCACTCCTTTTTACTAACTCCACTTTTAGCAGCCTTTTCACTGGCTGTTTTATATTCCCTTTATGTATTTGGTTAATAATCTTAACAGCAAGCTTTCCCATTTCACTTATGGGTTGAATTACGGAGGCTATTACATTACTGAATTGTCCGGGCAATTCATAGTCAAAGGTTATTATTGGCAAACTAAATACACTTTTATTAGGATACTCCTTTCTGGCTTCTTCTATTCCATATAGAAGACCTTGGTCAGCCACAAACAGCGCATCTAATTTTATGTCATTTTCAAGAAACCTCTTCATTCCAATATAACCGGCTTCCTTTGAACTTTTTGCATTCTTTATTATCACTATTTGATTTCTGTTTAAATTAAACTTCTTTTCTTCATAAGCTTTTTCAAATCCGTACAGACGGTCCTCTCTATTTGTAATATCCATCTTTCCGGATAAGAATCCAAGTTTTCTATAACCCAGTTCAAACAAATACCGCGTTGCATTTATTGAGCCTTCTTTGTTATCTGCGTCTATGCAATTGATTCTATTAGAAACATCTGTTGACATTCCTACCCAAACAACAATTATTTTCTGAGCCCCAAAATAGTTTTCCCACTCATTAACACCTTGCTTTCTGGGATTCATTATAACGGTCCCCTGATACTTCTCAGAGGAATACAGATTATCAATCTGTTCAAAATCAATTATTTTTTGCTTTTCCCCTTTGCTTCCTACATAAGTATTCACTAATCCCATATTAAGAGATTCCAAAGATATTGTGTTAAGCAATTTAGAAAAATATTCGTCTTTGAGGCTTTCTATATTCACATACGGCAGTACCGTTATTATTCCATCCCGCACGTTTTGTTTCGGTTTCTTAATAATTATTGTACCCATTCCTTGTTTTCTATCTATATACCCTTCACTTTTCAACACGGACATTGCTTTTGCAACAGTCATGCGGTTGACACACAATAGATCTGCGACTTCGGTTTCAGTAAGAAATTTATCCCCCACAGACATATTTTTATTTATCTTATTTATTATGTAGTCATATACCTGCTCGAATTTTGATTGAACTTTAGTTTGTTTCTTCATGAATTCATAATTGTTGATTTAATCATCATTATAAATATAGCACAACGTAAATGGGTTGTCAATGACCTGTCAAGCCAAAACAGGACATTTCTATTTTGGCTAATTAGGACATTATCATTTTGGTATTACAATAAATCATTTAGGTTGGCTTAATTATCAATAAACATTTGCTGCCAGAGTTCCAGATTAAGAAGAGCCCAGAGCCTGTATCCATGGTCATAGCGCCCACTAATGTGTTCATCAATAATTAATTTCAGGTATTTTGCCTGAAAATATCCTCTCTCCAGGCAGCGTCTTGAGAGAAGCGTATCTTGGAGATAATCCTTAAGCTCATTTCTGAACCAATGACTGATAGGGACTCCAAATCCCATTTTCCTGCGTTTGAGTATAGGTGTGGGAACAAGTTCTGAAAACGCCTTTTTTAGAATATACTTGCTAGTAAGTCCTTTTAACTTAAGATTAGACGGGATAGAGGCAGCAAACTCCATGAATTTATGGTCAAGAAAAGGAGAGCGCGCCTCCAGAGAGTTTGCCATTGCAGCTATATCCACTTTCACAAGCAAGTCCCCGGGAAGATATGTCATAATATCAACAAAAAGCGTTCTGTCCAAAAAATCACTGTAAGCATTATTGTTATAATAATTTTCCGCATAACTAAATGCGTCAATGCCTTGAACCGCTTCCCTGAAAAATGGGGTGTAAAGATCCTTTTTCCTTTCATTATCAAAGATGGATATCCAGCGAATATATCGTCTCTCAGGAGAATAATCCATTGATTCAGCAAATCTTCTAAAACGTCTGAGCATTGTTTTTTGTTCAGTAGAATATGGAAGTTTCATTGCAATGCCGTTAACCATATTACGTATAGATTGTGGGAATTTCTCATAATACTCAGCTAATTTTACAGCTTTATAGCGCGGATATCCCACAAAGCTCTCATCCCCACCATCTCCATTTAAAGCAACTGTTACATCCTGACTGGTCATCTTCGCAACATAATAAGTAGGAAGCGCTGACGAATCTGCAAAAGGCTCATTATAATGCCATATGAGCTTAGGCAGAATATCAAGAGCGTTTGGCTTTACAATATATTCATGATGATCGGTTTTAAAATGATCCGCAGCGATTCGCGCATAGTTAAGTTCATTATATTTCTCTTCCTGAAAGCCTATTGAAAAAGTTTTGACCGGTTCTCTCATCAGCTTGCTCATAACACCAACTACAATACTTGAGTCAAGACCTCCGCTCAAGAAAGCGCCTAAAGGCACATCGCTAACAAGTCTAAGTTTCACAGATTCCTCAAACAAGTTTCTGAGACGCGAGCAATATTCATCCTCTGACATTTTAATCTTGTTTACTGCATTTAAATTCCAGTATTGCTCAATTGAAATTTTTCTATTTTTCCATAACAGATAATGGGCAGGAGGTAATTTGAAGATGCCTTTGAAAGCAGTTAAAGGAGAAGGAACGTACTGGTAAGTGAGATAATTGTGAATGGCTTCTATGTTTACCTCTCTGGGAACTTGTTTTACCTGCAAGATTGATTTTATCTCAGAAGCGAAAACCAGTTTATTCCCAATCTCCGCATAGCACAAAGGCTTCTGTCCTATTCTATCCCTTGCTAAAAGAAGATTCTTCTTCACGTCATCCCATATAGCAAGAGCAAACATACCACGCAGGAACTCTAAACACTCAACGCCGTATTCCTCATATAAATGAACAATAACCTCAGCATCGCTATTTGTATAAAAACAATGTCCTTTAGCTTCTAAATCTTTTCTTAGTTCACGAAAGTTATAAATCTCTCCATTGCACACAATCCATATTGTTCTCTCTTCATTATGAATCGGCTGATGCCCTGTATCCAGATCAATAATGGCAAGCCGCCTTATACCAAGCCCTATATTCTTTCTGCCATCTTTTCCCCAGCCAAGATATATTCCCTCATCATCAGGTCCTCTATGCTTCAGCACAGAGCACATGTTCCGCACTATTTCTTCTCTGATATTGCCGTTAAGACTTGTATTTAAAATCCCACAAATTCCACACATAATCAGCGCATAATTATCCAATGATAGAATCTTTTAATCAAGAACCCAAGATGTCTCAGCGACTTTACGCTCTTAAGGTTCTTATACAATATCTTTGGTCTTAAGAAAAATCCAAAGAACGCTTTTCTCTGCAGGCTCTTTAGTTGCTTTCTGGTCATGCCTCTTGGAACATAAGCTGCGTTCATAAAAAAGAACCTGTCCCAGTCAACTTTTTTTATTTCATCGTTATCCAATAATTGTTGATAACTCTCAGTTCCAGGAAAAGGAAGATAGGTAAAAAAATTTGCCCTAAGAAGATCCAATTCCAGAGAAAACCTGATTGTAGCTTCCATTTCCTCTTTAGTCTCAGAAGGAAACCCTAAAATAAAAAATCCTGCTGCTTCCAAGCCTGCTTTTTTTATCAGCTTTACTCGTTTTCTGATTTCTTCTGTGGTTACACCTTTTTTCATCAATTTTAAGATTCTGTTTGAACCAGATTCAATTCCTATGGAAATTAGATATAGCCCACTTTGTTTCATTAGATTAAGCATTTCTTCATCCAGAGTATCTGCCCGAATTCCATTAGGCACAGCCCATGAAATATCCAAACCGGAATCTATCAGCTTGAGCAGGAAAGATTTTGCATGCTCTTTATTCATAGTAAAATTATCGTCAATTATATGAAATTCACGAATACCATGTTCGTTATACAGTATTTTCATCTCCTCTAAGACATGTTCTGCGCTTCTCTTTCTCAACTTTTTCCCACTCACTAAATGCGCCATGCAGAAAGTACAGGAAAAGGGACAGCCTCTGGTAAGCATTAATGGAGCAATAGGGAACTTCTTATAAAAAGCGCCATGCTGGGATTCAGGATAAGTCTCAGGATGAATAAGATCCCATGCTGGCATACCCAACTTATCCAGATCTTCTATATAGATTTTATTGTTAGCAACTACTTTTTCTCCTTTTCGCCAGATAAGTCCGGGAATGTCCTCAAGATCTTTGGGCTCAGTTTCTTTCTCAATCCTCTCTAATAAAAGGGGTAGTCCTATCTCCGCTTCTCCGCCAAAGGCAAAATCCAGATCCCTATAAAAAAACTCCATAGTCTCTATAGGAGCCCCACTAGGATGAGGACCGCCTACCATAGTTACAGCTTGAGCATCCATCTCTTTACAGATTCGTAAAGCCTCTTTTACAAAATCCAGGTCAAAAGTGTATGTCTGAAACCCAACTACTTGCGGCATGAACCATTCCACTCTTTCCCTAAATTTACTAATTTTTATACCTTCTTTAATGCAATCCAGAATCTCAACCTCATGCTTATGCTGAATAGCGGAAGCCAACATACCCAATCCAAGAGACGGCTGGATATGGTCGCTCAAGTTATAAGGTTTTACCAGTAACACTTTCATTTTCTGCCCTTTTAAACACGAATTGATTACATCCCATGGACTTTGTTTGAATTCCATTAATCAGAATAAAACCTCTCTTTTTCAAAAAAGAAACAATCTCATCAAAGTCCGCATATTCATAAGGAAATCCACCAGCCCAATCAATTGCGTCATAATAGATTGACATACCACGCTTTTCCCGAAAAGGATGTTTTAATTTCATCAACCTTGTTAAAACTCGCGGAAGAAAAATAGAGAGCACCATTATCTTTTGGATAACCTTTCCTCTGCTATTGTAAAGTTTCTTAAATTTAAGCCAAAACCCAGATGCCCAATGACGGTTATAAATTGCTAAAGCAAATAAGCCTTCTTTTTTCACCAACTTAGCGCTACTGTCTATAGCTTTCCACATATTACCAGTATGATGAAGCACTCCCCACGCATAAACAATATCTTCCTTCCCAAGATTATTGAAAAAATCCTTGTCTAATATTGACCCATTCAATATGAACCAGTGTTTTGCATCATTTCTACGTTTAATTATATTGCAGGACTCAACACTCTTTTGATCATTATCTAAACTTATTACTTTCTGCGCATTCATATCTATAGCAGCCAAAGAAAAAATCCCACTTCCACACCCAATATCTATGAAGGATTTCCCTTTTAAAGTTTTTATCCCTAACAACTCCTGCAAAGAAAGCCTGGCTTCTCTTAGGTTTTCTTTATTAAAAGTCTTAATGTACCTCAACCAGTTCTCTCCAAATGAAAAAGATGCAAATTTTTTCTGAAGAAGACGTTCGTAAATTTGCTCTGTTTTTTCTACTGTGAAATTAATATCAAAATATTGCTCCACTCGTTTTCTTCCTGCAAGCCCCATTCTTCTTGCTTCTTCCTTGTTTTTCAATAATCTAATAATTCCATCTGCTAAAGCCTGTGGATTTTCTGGAGGCACAAGTATGCCTGTCCTCCCATCATCTACCACTTCCGGTATTCCGCCAACATTAGTAGCTACAACAGGTTTTGAGCATGCCATTGCCTCAAGAATAGCAATGCCCAGAGCTTCAGAGGTCGAGCATAATACAAATACATCTATAATGGACAGAATGTTATTGATATCTTGTCTGAAACCAGCAAATATAACTTTTTCTCTAAGACCGATTTCTCCTGCAAGTGACTCTAGTTTACCCATTAACTCGCCGTCTCCAACTATTAAAAATCGCACCTCAGGTAATTCTTTTACTATATGTCCTGCTGCCTTTAAGAAACTTTCATGATCTTTTAAAGGGTCGAGACGTGCGACAATGCCAACAACAGGACATTCGCTATCTATCTTAAGCTCATTTTTAAGATTTGCATTATTAATGCTTGTACTAAATTCATTTATATCTATCCCGTTATGAATCGCAATAATCTTTTCATGAGGTATTTTTCCTATTCTTTCAACAGATTCTTTTAAATTATCAGATACTGTTATTATTTTGTCCGTACATTTTAATAACAATTTATCTACGGAAATCTGGTGTCTTAATGATGAATAAAATGCCCCGTGCTCCTCTGCAATAATAACTGGAACTCCAGCAATCCATGCCGCTATTCTGCCCCAAGTATTAGAAGTAAACATCCATGTATGAACTAAATCTATTTTCTTTCGCCTGATTAAATGGATTAATCTGAAAATAACAGTAAAATCAAGCTTAAATTTTTTATAGAGAATATGATATTCAATGCCAAGCTTTCTTAAATCCTCCTCAAAAGGACCTCCTCGTGTTATACAGCAGACAGTGATATTATATTTATCCTTATCCAGCCTTTTCACTAATTCTACAAGCTGTCTTTCCGCTCCGCCAATGTCAAGAGTGGAAATGATCTGGAGGATATTAGTTTTTCCCATGACAATTATGTTTTTATTTTATTCTGAAGATTATTCCTTTTGCGAGTCCTCTCACTCCATGAAAACTATTTCTACCAATAAATGTAAGGGAAAAGGCGAAAAGTGATTTTATCATTAGTGGAAATATGAAGAATGACTTTATAAATTTGCCGCGCGCTTTTTGATAATCTCTGCTATATGTACAGTTAATCCCTAGCTGATAGTGGTAATGCGCAATACTGTAATAATATGATATAAGTTTTTTTACAGCAGGGTATTCAAAGTTAAGATTTTTGAGAATGTTTCTGAAATTTGTCTGGATTTGTTTCAGATCCGCTTTATTAAACTCTATACCATGATGCAAAAAGAATGCCAGCTTTCTTACTTGTTCAAAATCAATTTCCAGCGATGTAAAAGTTTTTATATAATAGTCAAGAGTATGGCTGTATTCATTGCAGAGACTTTCTATTTTCGCAGAGTTTATTTGCGATTGAGAATGCTGTCTTATCTTTAGAAGATATTTGGGAATATTTAATATAGTATAGTTATCTGCCAGTAATTTTACCCACAGGTTGAAATCTGCACTTATTAATAATTCAGGATTATAAAGCCTCATTTGACGGATATGCTTCACCCTCATTAATGAACTTCCATGATTTACAGGTGAATCAAACAGTGCCTTAAATTTTATATTCCTCATACCCAGAGGAATTTTATAATAAGATAAGGTGCTACCATTCTCGTCTATTATTATTGCATAGGAACTGACCACAGAAAGATTTCTATCTTTAACCATATAACCATACAACACCTCAAGTCTGTTAGGCATAGAAATATCATCTGCATCCATTCTTGCCATAAATGGGGTTTCTATTAAGTCAAGCCCTTTATTTAAGGACACAATCTGGCCCATATTTTTCTCGTTTATAACCAGCTTAATTCTTGTATCCCTGTAAGACCTTATTATTTCAACAGTTCTATCTGTACTGCCATCATCAATAATTAAAAAAATAAAGTCTTTAAACGTTTGATCTAAAATGCTATCTACTGCTTCTCTTAAATACTTCTCGCCATTGTAAACGGTCATCAGAACAGTTATTTGCAGATTAGACATTTTGGTTTTCTATCATTACGTTTCAATAAATTCTTATACATATAAATTCTGTATATTGCTTTTTCAACAAATGGAAAACTAAAAAAATTCATGTAAAAACGCCCCATTACAATTTTAATGAACAGGTGTCTAACCAAACCTTTCCTTTCGTAATATGGCCAGATAAAGGTCTCAAAGAAAAAGCACATCAAATCAAATTTAACAGGATTCTTAATCCATTTCTTGTCCCTGGTTAAATAAAATCCCCATCCATCTTTTAAATTCTTTTCATCCATAAGCGACAATTTCGCTAGATTAGTAACTTCTTTATGTTGATAATCAGATATAGCTACCTTATATATTTTAGATCCAGGGTATAACCTAAAAGGCAATACAACAAAATCACCTTTTTTAGCGATTTTTTTCAAGCTGATAACAAATCTATAAGTCTGCATTATCTCCTTTTCTGTTTCACCCGGAATTCCAACCATAAAAGAAATCTTTGGAACAATTGCTGTTTTTGATAAGGCTTTAACTGAATTAAGAATTTGCTTTACTGTAATACCCTTGTTTAAATAATCTAAAATCCTTTGATTGCCGCTTTCCCCTCCCATAACTGCACAAAGGAAACCTATATTTTCTAATCTCTTTAGTAAGTTATCATTTAAATAATCATCTCTAAAATAATTTACTCTCAACGAAGTTCTCCAGAGAAATTTTAGTTTTTTCTCCTCTATAAGCTCAATGAATCGCAATAATCTTTTTTTGCTTACAAAAAAATCTTCATCATAAAAAGCAATAAAATTAGCATTCCACTCCTTCTGTAAAAATTCTATCCGATTCACTATTTCCTCTGCAGATCGCATTCTATATCTTCTTTTAAGTATCGAGTTAATACAAAAAGTGCATTTATATGGACATCCAAAAGATGTTTGTATTGGATAAACTATATAATCTTTTTTAGGAAAATATGAAAATGCTGTTAGGCCATTGCTTCTTGTATACTTCTCATGCTTTATCAGTGGAAAATTTATAAATGGGACACTCTCAAAATTATCTAACTCTAAATTTGGTGGATTTTTAAATATATCTCCATTTTTTTTATAATAAATACCTGGAACTTTACTCAAATCCTCATTATTTAGGAGAGTATCTGCTAAAAGTGTTATGGTGCTTGTTGCCTCATT
>JAGMBN010000140.1 GCA_023129655.1 bacterium
GCGGTCTCTTATTTTACATATAACAGAAACCAGCCCTACTGAATCCCCCCTTGCTTTAATATGCAAAACTTCCCTACCGTCAATATTCAATATTTCAGCCAATTCCAAGCTTCCAGACCCAGCCTTTATCTTAAGCCAGCTAATTTTATACTCGAACTTCTCCCCTTCAACAAAAACTGCCTGAGCATTAACAATTACAGAACGCGAAATAACTAGCGCAAATAAGAAAATAACACATAAGGCTAAATGTTTAATTTTCAAGCAGATCTTTATACACATTTTCTATCCTGTTTATCATATCTCTAATGTCAAACTTCTCTCTTACAACTCTTAATCCTTCTTTGCCCATATCTTCTCTCTTTTTATTATTATTTATCAGTTCTAATAAGCCATTAGCAAGCTCTTCAGCATCTCCAGGGGAAACCAGAATACCGCTTTTACCATCTGACACAATTTCCGGGACTCCTCCTACATTAGAGGCAACAACTGGTTTTGCAAGCGCCATTGCTTCAATTGCTGATCTTCCAAAAGATTCCTTTAAAGTTGGAAATGCAAGTATATCTATTGCTGACATTACATTCGCAACATCATTTCTGAAACCGGTAAAAATAACGTTTCCGCTTAAATCCAACCTGTTTATCAACGCTTCACAAAGTCCCTGATCTTTTTCCCTGCGAACTTCACCTGTAATAAGAAATTTAACATTTTTATTTTTCTTCAAAATAATTGACGCTGCCTTCAAGAACACATCATGTCCTTTTAGTTTGCTTATCTGTCCAACAATGCCGATAACCATGTCATCTCTTGAAATATTCAGTTCCTTTCTTATATCCCCAGTAGCTTTGAATTCATCTATATCAAGACTATTGTTAATTACCAGCAATTTTTTATTTCTATCTTTTATATCCTTAAATGCGCCTGCGGCTGCATTTGAAACTGCAATTACTCTATCAGCATGCTTTAACAAATATTTACCTGTCTTATCAGGTTGAATAATATCTCTTATGTGTGAGATTACAGGGATTTTCCTAAACCTGCATGCTAGAATTCCATACGGAGCATCACTATGAGAATTACTGTGCACAAGAGAGATTCTCTTCTCTTTTATCAATTTCGCAAGACACATAACAGTGTAAGGAATCCATGGAAAATATTTCCCTTTTCTCCATAATCTCATTCTTATAATTCTATATGGAATTTTTATTTCATCCAGTTTTTCTGTCAAATGACCTTTGGATGAACATACAACAATCGGGGAAAAAGTCTTCTTATCCAAATGAGTCAATATGTCGAGAAGACTTCTCCGCGCGCCCCATAGATTAACACTGCTGCTTAGATAAAGTATTTTATGCAACATCTGGTATGTGCTTTCTTATTAGATTTTCAAAAATGGCTTCTGTTCTTTTGATGAATACAGGCGCATCAAATTGTTTCTGCACCAATTCTCTTCCTGCATTTCCCATTCTTCCAGCTTTATCCTTATTCGTGAGCAAATCAATTACTGCTTTAGCAATAGCCTTTTCATCTTTAGGAGGAACAAGTATGCCTGTCTTATCATTAATTACGACTTCAGGGGTTCCGCCTACATTTGTTGCCACTACAGGAACTCCACAAGCCTGCGCCTCAATAATAGAGCGCGGCAGGCCTTCGTAATAAGACGTCAAAACAAAGATATCAAGAATATGCAGGATTTCAGGAACATCTTTCCTCTGTCCCACAAAAATTATTTTATTCGCAATTCCAAGACCATTAGCCATATTCCTAAGTTCTTTCTGCATATATCCATCTCCCACAATTAAAAATTTCATTTTTTGCGAGAACTTCTGAAGTATTAAAGAAGCAGCTTTAATGAAATAAGGATACCCTTTAAGTTCCACAAGTCTTCCTACAGTGCCAACAACACGACAGTTTTCGTCAATGCCAAATTCTCTTTTTTTCTCCTGTTTGTTAACACTTAGGTTTAATCTTGACAGATCTGATGCGTTATAGATTAAGCTTACTCTATCCTCTCCTAAATTCAACTCTTTCTGAGTGTGATGTTTAACTTCCTTTGATAATGCAATTATTTTTTTGGGAACATGTTTCAATAAAAAATTATACTGACGTATTGACGTTCCACTCTTTCCATCTCCAAACCTGTCTGTATTCATTAATGTATGTATTGTAGTAACAAGTATAGGAACTCTTCCCAGCCATCCTGCAACACAGCCCCTTCTATCTGCAAGCATATTATGAGTATGAATAATATGAATCTTATATCTTTTTATTATGCCCAAAAGCTTAAGAATAGAACCTGGATTATGTCTAAGCTCTACAGGAATTACTTCAAATCCCTGCTCTTTATAATACGGAACTATTGAGCCTGGACGTGTTACTACAATAACCCTGTATTTATTTTTATCTAATCCAGAACAGAGAATTCTTGTATGCTCCTGAGCGCCACCTATTGCGTCTTTGGAACTTATTATCTGAAGAATGTTTA